>NZ_JAWYAJ010000213.1:0-16442 GCF_034124845.1 Robinsoniella sp. | reverse complement strand
TATTAATTCAATGATAGATGGGGCGATTAAGGGTTAGAACAACATGCCCAAGCGTAAATGCGCCATATTTGCGAAAAACAGGAAGGGACTATTTTGCAGGAGGAAATTATGACAAGTAAAGAAAGATTATTAACGGCGCTGGACGGGGGATGCCCCGACAGACTGCCGGCGACAACCCACCATATTATGAAATATTTCCTGGATACTTATATGGGAGGCTGCAGCGACCGGGAATTTTTCCGGGAGATGGGACTGGACCCCATACATTGGGTCAATCACTCGTTTTATACCAGAGAACAGGAAGAAAGCTGGAGAATTGAAGAAGAGCCTTTAGATACAGCCGGTTACCGGACTGTGCGATATAAGATACATACGCCGAAGAAAACACTTACCATGGTTGTACAGTATAATCCATATACTTCCTGGGTCACGGAACACCTGTTAAAAGAAAAAGGTGATATAGATATTCTGGCAAGATATCTCCCAAGCCCCAGTGCGGATGTACACAAGATTAATCAGGAAGCAGAGGAACACAAGGATTGTCTGATCCGTGGATTCATACCAGCTTTTGATATCTCGGGACAGCCGGGCTGCTGGCAGGATCTGGCATGCATTTTTGGCATACAGGATCTGATCATGGAGACTTATGACGATCCACAGTGGGTGAAGGAAGTGCTGGGGATCTTGCAGAAGCGGAAACTGGACTATGTGGATACTCTGGATGGATGTAAATATGATCTGCTGGAAATGGGCGGGGGAGATGCGTCTACGACTGTGATTTCGCCGGCTATTTTCCGGGAGTTTGTGGCACCTTTTGATACGCCGATTATTCAGGGAATCCAGCAGAAGAACATCCGTGTCGTATATCATACCTGCGGCGGGATGATGCCTATCTTAGAGGATATTGCAGCTATGGGTCCAAATGCCATGGAAACGTTTACACCGGTGGATATGGGCGGGGATGCAGATTTAAAAGAGGCAAAACGCAGAATCGGGAATAAAGTATGTATGATTGGAGGATTCGACCAGTTTCATTTTTTCAATGGCTGTTCCCCGGATGAGACCAGATATAAAGTCAGGGAATGCTTTGAGGCAGCGGGAGAAAATGGTGGGTTTATCCTGGCACCTTCCGATCATTTCTTTGATGCGGACCCGGAATTAATCCGTGCGTTTGCCAGGGAAGCTGCCTGCTGCATCTATAAATAAAATGTTGCATAATTGAATCGGAGCATATTTGAAACAGGTTCTGGAGCGGACGGGAAAACGGATGGAATATTGGAGGAGAAGACAATGCGGGGAAGAGAATTGATTGAAGCAGCTATAGCGGGAAACAGCTGCGAAACAAATGGATTCTGGGTAGGGCATCCTACGGATGAAGCAAAAAAAATATATTATCAGGAAACAGGGATTACGGAATATACGGGAAAGTCTGAAGTGGATTTTAATATAAAAATCAATTCAGACATGATCTGGCTGAGTCCGGAGCTGGATCCACGGAGCTTTAAGAGTCCGGATGGGACACCGATGTGGAACTGTTTTCATGAGGAACGGAAAAGCCTGGGCAGCGGGGGGATCTTTGCCGAATGTGAAAGTGTTGCAGAAATAGAAGCATTTCCATGGCCGGATCCGGGGAATCTGGATTTTACAAACTGTCTGGAAGATACCAGATATGCTTATGAAAAAGGTCTGGCGGTATTTGGCGGGATGTGGTGTCCATTTTTCCATGTATTGTGCGATTTCTTCGGAATGGAAAATTATTTTGTGAAAATGTATACAGACCCGGAGGTGGTACATGCCGCAACACGCCATATTGTTGACTTTTATCTGGAAGCAAACCGGCGTTACCTGGAACTTGCTAAACCATATTTAAGCGCGGCATTTTTTGGAAATGATCTGGGCACTCAGTTAAGCCTTCTGATCAGCCCGGACAGCTTTGATGAGTTTGTATTGCCTTATCTCACGGAAATTGTTCAGGGGATAAAAGCCTTTGGACTGAAAACAGCAATGCATTCCTGCGGTTCCATAGATCTGATTATTCCAAAACTAATCCATGCGGGGGTGGATATCCTCCATCCTCTCCAGGCAAAAGCAGCCGGAATGGATGCCGAAAGTCTGGCGGCAAAATATGGTGGACAGCTGGTATTTATGGGAGGCGTTGATACTCAGGAACTGTTGCCTTTTGGGAACAGCAGGCAGGTAAAAGAGGAGGTATTGAGGCTTCGTGAAATCTTTCAGGGTAAGTTTATCGTATCCCCAAGCCATGAGGCGCTGCTTCCCAATGTACCATTTGAAAATGTAATGGCGATGAGTGAGGGGGCAAAGCAAATGTAACAGCTCAGGCAGATCTGTGCCGTAAATGTCCAGACCTGCCTGAGCTGTTATAAGCAGATATCTTAAGTTTCAGATTTTTAAAAAAATATGGTTGACGTAGGATTTCCTCTATGATAGGATGAAATTATAAACAGCACTGGTATATACAAGTGACGGAATGAAAACAGCATATTCGGTAGAAGGATTTGGGAGAGACTATGTATATGGCGCCGAAGGGGAAAATCTAGAAACTCTCAGGCAAAAGAACCAGATCTGGACGAATCTCTGGAGAGCGCAGCAGCACCAACGAAGTAAATCTGTTCCAGGTACAGGTAAATCTGATTCTGGGGACGGACAAATCTTTCAGGTAAAAGGACAGAGACGGATTGAAAAGATGAAGATTATCTTCATTTTTTCAGCCCGTCTTTTTTTGCGTGTTTTCGAGTGTGTTTTCAAACAGGCACCAGTATTTCCTGGTGTAAAGATGCCGGGAGGCAATTTTGGGATAAAAGGAGGAAATCGATGGAGTGTAGGACGCCGCTTTACGAGAAACATGTAAGTCTGAAGGGGAAAATGGTACCGTTTGCAGGATATCTGCTTCCGGTCCAGTATGAAGGGGGAGTGATTGCGGAACATATGGCAGTGCGGCAAAAATGCGGATTATTTGATGTTTCCCATATGGGGGAATTTATCTGCCGGGGGAAAGATGCAGTCAGAAATTTAAATTTAATGTTGACGAATGACTTTACAAAAATGTATGACGGGCAGGCAAGGTACAGCCCCATGTGCAACGAAAAAGGAGGGATTCTGGATGATCTGATTGTCTATAAGATCAAGGAGGAAGATTATTTTATTGTAGTGAATGCGGCTAACCGGAATAGGGATTTCGCCTGGTTGAACCAGCATCGTTTTGGAGATGTGCAGTATATGGATATTTCTGATTCAACGGCGCTGATTGCACTTCAGGGACCGGAAGCAAAAGCCATATTAAAAAAGGCAGTAAGCGATACTGAGATTCCAGATAAATACTACAGCGCTAATTTTAAAGGACGGATAAAGGAAATTCCCTGCACGATATCAAAAACCGGGTATACCGGTGAAGATGGATTTGAGTTTTACTGCAGGGCAGAAGATGCGATCAAAATATGGGATCTGTTCCTGGAAATTGGGGAGGAAAAGGGGATTATGCCCTGCGGTCTGGGGGCAAGGGATACACTTAGACTGGAGGCATCCATGCCGCTTTATGGCAATGAAATGGATGAAGAAATTACGCCTTATGAAGCTGGGCTGGAGGCTTTTGTAAAAATGAAGAAAGAAGATTTCATAGGGAAAAAGGCATTGATGAAAGCGGGAGATTGTCTTAGACAGAGAATGGGGCTAAAAGTTACGGGACGGGGAATTATCCGGGAACAGGTTGATATTTACCGGGAGGGCAGGCTGATCGGTCAGACAACTTCGGGCACGTATTCGCCCTTTTTGCAATACTCCATTGCTATGGCACTTTTGGATCGAAATGCAGTGGAAGTGGGAGATGAAGTGGAAGCGGATGTGCGGGGCAGAAAAGTTCTGGCACAGGTAGTGGAATTGCCTTTTTATAAAAAGAAGCAGATGGCAGGAATAAATTTGAAAACACGCTCCAGAGGGGGCATAAAGGACAGGAGGCAGCTATGAATTATCCAAAGGAATTAAAGTATGTAAAATCCCATGAGTGGATCAGAAAAGAAGAAGATGGAATAGTGGTAATCGGAATCACGGATTATGCCCAGGATGCATTGGGGGATCTGGTTTTTGTGAATTTGCCGGAGGAGGGAGATGAAATTACAGTTGGAGCTCCTTTTGCGGATGTGGAGTCTGTGAAGGCAGTATCCGAAATATTTTCTCCGGTTACGGGCAGGGTTTCTGAAATAAATGAAGAGCTTCTGGACAGCCCGGAACGGATCAATGAAGATCCTTATGGTGCATGGTTCATTAAGGTAAAAGAAGTCACTGGGGAAGAAGACTATATGGATGCACAAGGTTACGAAGCATATACAGAGACTGTCTAAGGGGCTTAGAGCGTGTTTGAAACATGCTCCGGAAAGCAATTTTAAGATTCCCTGAAACAGGGAAAGATAAGGAGGAGGGTGTATGGGTTCATATGTTGTTTCCACAAGGGAAGAACAAGAGCAAATGTTAAAATATATAGGTTTGTGTGATATGGGGGAATTATTTTCTGTAATTCCAGAAGAAGTCAGATTAAAAGGAGAACTGAATCTTCCATCCGGCTGCGGTGAAATGGACGTGGTGCGCAGGATGGAAGCGCTGGCAGAGGAAAATATCAGATTCCGCCATATATTCAGAGGGGCAGGTGCATATCATCACTATATACCGGCAGCGGTGAGCCGGATTGTGCAAAAGGAAGAATTTCTTACTGCATACACCCCCTACCAGGCAGAGATCAGCCAGGGGATTCTACAGTCCATATTTGAATACCAGACTATGATCTGTGATCTGACAGGGATGGATGTGTCCAATGCTTCCGTGTATGACGGAGCATCTGCGGCAGCGGAGGCAGCGGCTATGTGCCGGGACAGAAAACGTAATAAGATTGTGGTATCTGCATCTTCTAATCCCGAAGTAATCCGCACGATTCAGACGTATTGCTTTGGAAATGGAGCGGAGGTCGTGATCGTGCCGGAAAAGTCCGGCGTTACAGATCTTGGGGCGCTGGAGGAAGCCATTACCCCAGAGGTTTGCTGTTTTTATGTCCAGCAGCCTAATTTTTATGGTATACTTGAAAATTATGGGGATATAGAAGCCATCGTACATAAGAGCGGAGCAATGCTGGTTATGGGATGCAATCCTCTTGCGCTGGCAGTGCTGAAGACACCGGGAGAGCTGGGCGCAGATATCGCAGTTGGTGACGGCCAGCCCCTTGGCATGCCTCTTGGATTCGGCGGACCCTATCAGGGCTTCATGACGGCGCGGTCCGCCCATACACGAAAGCTTCCGGGCAGAATCGTGGGGGAAACCACAGATGAAAATGGAAATCGTGCATTTGTCCTGACCCTGCAGGCAAGGGAGCAGCATATCAGAAGAGAAAAGGCGGGGAGCAATATCTGTTCCAACCAGGCGCTTTGTACCCTGAGGGCGGCTGTCTATATGGCAGTGATGGGAGGACGGGGAATGAAAGAAGCGGCAGAGCAGTGCACGGCAAAAGCACATTATCTGCAGCAGGAACTGGATAAGACCGGCTATAAACTGAAATATCAGCAGCCTTTCTTTCATGAATTTGTCACCAGTACTCCGGTGCCGGCAGAAAAGGCATTAAAGCATCTGGAAAGACAGGGGTATCTGGGGGGGCTGCCCCTGTCAGACAGGGAAATACTATGGTGTACCACTGAAATGAACACCAGGGCAGAGATGGATGAACTGGCGGCGATATTAAAGGGGGTGCAGAAATGATGAAACTGCTTTTTGAACAAAGCATTAACGGCAGGGGATGTGACATTCTATGGAATTGTGATGTGCCAAAAGTACGGCATGAGGGAATGAAACGGGAGAAAAAGCTGAACCTGCCTCAGATGTCTGAAAATGATATCAGCAGGCATTATACAAAGTTAGCGGAAAATACTTACGGTGTGAATACCGGATTCTATCCGTTAGGATCCTGCACCATGAAGTATAATCCAAAAGTAAATGAAGAGATTGCAGCGCTTCCCGGCTTTACGGAGATACACCCCCTTCAGCCCGGATATACCGTACAGGGATGCCTGAAGGTTCTGAAACTGGCAGAAGATTATCTCTGCGAGATAACAGGAATGGATGGAATGTCCTTCCAGCCTGCGGCAGGCGCACACGGAGAGTTTACAGGTCTGCTGCTTATGAAAGCATATCATGAAAAACGCGGCGATCAAAAAAGAACGAAGATGATTGTTCCGGACTCTGCACATGGCACCAACCCCGCAAGTGCTGCCATGGCGGGATATACAATTGTGAATATCCCCTCCGGTGAAGACGGATGTGTTGACCTGGAACAGCTAAAAGCAGCCGTAGGAGAAGATACAGCCGGCTTAATGCTTACCAACCCCAATACAGCCGGGCTGTTTGATAAAAATATCCTGGAAATAACCAGGATTGTACATGAAGCCGGTGGATTGAACTATTATGACGGAGCCAACTTAAATGCTGTTATGGGAATTGCAAGGCCTGGTGACATGGGATTTGACATAGTCCATTTGAACCTGCATAAGACATTTTCTACCCCGCATGGAGGAGGGGGACCGGGAAGCGGACCTTGTGGCTGTAAGGAGTTTCTGGTTAATTATCTTCCGGGATACCGCGTGTGCCGGTCCAGTTCGGATGGAACAGAGGAACTGTATCTAGAAAAACAGGCGGAATCCATTGGTTCGGTAAAAGAATTCTATGGGAATTTCCTGGTAGTGGTAAGAGCACTTTCTTACATTCTGACGCTGGGGAGAGAAGGCATCAAAGAAGCCTCTCAGGCAGCAGTTTTAAACGCAAATTATATGATGCGCCGCTTAGAAGAGAAATATGACATGGCATACAGCGGGCCATGTATGCATGAATTTGTAATGTCTCTTGCAAAAATAAAACAGGAGACCGGTGTGACTGCCATGGATGCTGCCAAATACATGCTGGACTACAGGCTCCATCCGCCCACCATGTATTTTCCGCTAATCGTTCCGGAGGCACTCATGGTAGAGCCTGCGGAAACGGAATCCAGAGAAACCCTGGATTATGGGGTGGACATTTTATTGAAAATACACCGGGAGGCATATGAAAATCCCGAAAAGCTTCATCATTCACCGAAAAATACAATTATCGGGCGTCCAGATGAGGTAAAAGCGGCGAGAAAACCAAAACTGCGGTATGATTTTCAGGATGAAACAGAAGGTAATTGAAACTTACCCCGGTGCAGCCGCCAAACGGATCGTCAGGCACATCCATTCGGCTGACCCCGGGAATAAAAAGGAGTATAGGACAATGGCAGAATATCAATATGATCTGGTGGTGATCGGATCTGGTCCGGGAGGGTATGTGGCAGCAATAGAAGCAGCCCAAAAAGGAATGCGGACTGCAATTATAGAAAACAGGCAGGCAGGAGGCACTTGTCTGAACAGAGGATGTATTCCCACTAAGACAATCCTGCACAGTGCAGAGATTTTCCGTGAACTGCAAAATAGCGGGGTATATGGAATTCATACAGAATCCCTTTCCTATAATATGGAGGAAATACAGTCTAAAAAGGATGAAGTGGTGAGTCAGCTTGGAAAAGGAATCCATATGCTATTTAAAAATAACCGCATAGCCTTTTACCAGGGGACCGGACAGATAAAGGATACGCATACAGTGGATACCGGAGAAGAGCTGCTTACTTCTAAAAACATTCTTATTGCAACAGGGTCGGTTCCGGCAGAACTGCCGGTTGAAGGTGCAGAACTTACCGGGGTCTTTAACAGTGACCAGCTTCTGAGCAGGCAGGAACCCTGTAAAAAGCTGGTGATTATAGGAGGCGGTGTGATCGGCATGGAGTTTGCATCCATTTATCAGGCACTTGGTACAGAGGTAGTAGTCTTGGAAGCAATGGACCGGATTCTTTCCAATATGGATAAGGAAATCGGGCAGAATCTTAGAATGATTCTGAAAAAGCGGGGCGTTGTCATTCATACCCAGGCGGTGCTGGAAAAAATCCGGGAAGATAACGGGCTTCACTGTGTCTTTCAGACCAAAGGTGAGAGTATGGAGATTGAGACAGAGGCTGTCTTAATTGCTGCCGGAAGGAAAGCCTGTACAAAAGGTCTTTTTGGGGATGGGATAGCGGTTGATATGGACCGGGACAAGATAAAGGTAAATGAGCATTTCCAGACAAATTATAAGAATATTTACGGAATAGGAGATGTGATTGGCGGAATCTCCCTGGCGCATATGGCCAGTGCACAAGGCATCAATGCTGTCTGCCATATGAATGGGGAAGAGGGGAAGATGAATCTAGATACGGTGCCCTCCTGCGTCTATACTAACCCGGAAATAGCCTGTGTGGGAATGACAGCACAGGAAGCAAAAGAAAGAGGAACAGAAGTAATCACGTCTAAATATCTGATGTCTGCAAATGGAAAGTCCCTTCTTACCGGTCAGGAAAGAGGATTTATAAAATTAGTGGCAGCAAGGGATACCGGTCAGATTCTGGGTGCCCAGCTAATGTGCGCCAGAGCAACAGATATGATAAGTGAAATTGGGCTTGCAATAGCTGGAGGGCTTACAAAGGACAAGATCCGTTCGGTCATCCACCCACATCCTTCTTTTAGCGAAGGAATATGGGAGGCTGCTAAAGCTTTGTAATCATCCAAAGGTCATTAAATCCCGGTTGGATATGGCGTGATTTGGTTCTATGACCAGAAAACGTTCCGGTAACCATGGTCCGGTGAGGAGCTGTCTGATAAAGCTGTCATTCCCTTGAATCACCTCATGGTTAAGATTTAATTCATGTGCAATATGTCTGGTCTCAGGGAGAATGTCCGGCAGGCTGTATGCCTTGGTGTCTACTACAGCCAGACGCTTATAATTGGAAAGCAGAGAGCGGAAGATGATTTTAGCCTTTCGCTCTCCATATTTTTCACGTGTATATAGGTATTCTGCCCAGATATTGCGTTCGCCCTCCAGCCATCCTTTGGTAAGAAAGTAGGAGGCTGCTTCGGCGGATATTTCCTGGCGTTTTTTAAAAGATCCCAGCATGAGGGTAATACAGTCATCCACTCTTGGTAGAATCAGCTGGAAGTTTCCTGTTCTGAGACCGTTTACGGCATTCCCGCAATAGCCAAATGCCAGGATCACGCGGTCTGTGTCCGAAGAAACCTCATCCAGGGACTTTTGCAGGGACTCCCGAAGCTTTTCCGGATAATTATGCAGGCCGGATTCCAGCCAGGTGCAGGGGTAGGAAACACCGGTATCCTGAATGGCTTTTTTTAGTTCTCTTTCAATGGTTCTGCATGCGATCATTATGGTTTTCATGGGTAGACCTCCGTTTTATCTGTGGATCGTGTCCATCCGGACAGTAACGATGTGTCAGGATGAAGCACCAGAGCGTGTCTGAAAATTGCTTTCTGACAGCTGTGCGTTCCAGTTTGTGGGAGATTTGTCCCGAATGAAGGGCGCGTAGCGGGCTACGTAACCTGAATTCGGGGTAAATCTCCCGCAAAGTGGGGCGTGCAGATGGCAGGAATGAATTTTCAGACACGCTCTAGCATTAATAATTAAGAAAATAGAAAATTCATATGACAAATACGAAATAATCCTTTATAATATAATACATATATTTTCTGGAAGAAATTGCAATTTTTCAAAAATTAACGGGTATGGCGGGGTGATAACTATGACACTGAATGAACAGTTTGTTAAAGCAATTGAGGATCTGGATGAGGACAAGGCGTTGGAACTCACCGATCAGCTTATGCAAAATGGGGTAAACTGGATGATTATTCTGGACCTATTGCAAACCGGCGTGAAGCTGGTGGGGAACCGGTATGAAGAAGGAGAATACTTTATTGCAGACCTGATTATGTCAGGAATTATTTTTCGCAGCGTAATCGAACATTACGGTGTAATCGTTCCCGGAATCCTGGACATATCCCTTTCCAGTGACACACCTTGTATGGTAATGGGTACGGTGGAGGGAGATGTCCACGACATTGGCAAGGATATTTTCATCAGTCTGCTTGCAGCCCAGGGTATCCGTGTCATCGATCTTGGAACGGATACGTCCCCCAGAGCATTTGCAGACAGCATCCGCACCTATGCGCCGAAAGTGGTGGGGATGAGCGGCATCATGAACTTTGCGGTTTCCTCTATGGAAAGAACCATAGACCTGATCTGCCAGGAAGGTCTGCGGGATCAGGTTAAAATTATCGTCGGCGGCTGCTGTATCACAGCAGAAATGGCAGAAAATATAGGGGCAGACGCTTATTCCGGTGATTTGCTGGATGGATCTGCACTCTGTAAAAAATGGATTTTTGAAACGGAGGCAGATTAGTATATGGCCGAAGCATTATATAAACATGTTTTTAGTGACGTAAAGCGCGCAATCTTTGAAGGAGAATACAAGCCCGGCGATATGCTTCCTTCCGAGAATGAATTAGCCGCTAAATATAATACCAGCAGAGTTACCATCCGTAAAAGCCTTGGCATGCTGGAAAATGAGCGTATCGTGAAGTCATGGCACGGAAAGGGTTATTTTGTCATTGAACCGGAACACGCTAAATTTACGTTTGTTTACGAAGAGCACAACAAAGCGCTGGAAAGCAAACTGCAATACATCCGCCTGCTCCATCCCGAAACGGAAGTTCAGGCAGCACTGCACGTAGATTCCAGGCAGCGCGTAGTATCCATCATGCGGATACTCTATAATACAAAGAAAAATATGCTTTGTGATTTGATGTATCTGCCATATCAAAAAGGAATGCCGCTCATTGAGATGGAAATCCAGTATGCGGATTTTCCCGATCTGGTTAAAAATAAAGTATCTACATTTGCAATTCATACAAAAATGGAAATCGGTATCGCTGCCGCTACCGGTGAAGTTGCAAAGCGGCTGGTGCTGGAAGAAGGGACTTCCGTACTTGTCATCTACCGGTATTTGTACGATGAAATGGATCGCCCGGTTGCCTTTGGAAAACGTTACCTCCATCCGGACTGTGGTCATCTAACCGCTCATTCAGGATTTTTCCCAGCCTAACAGATAAAAGTGCGCTCCCAAAAAGGGCGCACTTTTTATTTCCCCGTTGCGAGGTAGTTGACTATTTCTTTACCGGTCCAATACGTCCCTTGCGGTATGCCGTATTATATTTGCGGCAGTATTTATCTTTACACAACAGAGCATCTGCTGCCAGAAGCGTGGTATAGGTATCCCGGTTCGTAGGGTCAATAATTGCGGAATCCATGCCTGCATTCATAGCAAGGGTGAGAAAATTCAGGTTGATCGCCTTACGGTGTGGCATACCAAAGGATATATTGGAAAGCCCGGAAGTAGTCTTCACATCCGGATATTTGGCTTTGATGCGGTGTATGGCATCTACAAATACAAGAAGGGAATCGTTGACAGCGCTTAATGCCATAACCAGCGGATCGATAAATATTCGCTCCGGGGCAATGCCATAGGTGGCTGCTTTTTCAATTAGCAGTTCTGCAATCTCAGCTTTGCTTTTCGCATCGTATGGAATACCGCCATCATCACAGGTTAGAGCCACAACCTTCCATTCATTTCCCGCCAAAAGCGGATAGAGGACTTCGCATTTATTGCCTTCACCGGATACAGAATTGATTATGCCCGGTTTTTTCACCATAGGCATAACTGCTTTCAGGATTTCGGGGTTGGGGCTGTCGATACAAAGCGGCGTATCCACTGTGTCCTGCACGATTTCCACCAGCCATTTCATTACCTCCAGTTCACAGGAAGGATCGGTTCCGGCGCAGATATCCAGATAGTCTGCTCCGGCATCCGTCTGGCGGACTGCAAGGTTTCTTATAAATTCTTCGTCGCGGTTTGCAATTGCGGCGGCAGATGAGGGAATGGCGCCATTTATTTTTTCTCCAATAATAATCATCTAATTCCTCCTTTAGCTGGCTTTTAAGCCGGCCTCCATTTCAGAAATTTTCTTTTCACTCAGCGGCATCAGTGCGGCTATAACAGCAGCGATGATGAATAAGATTCCGGGTATCAGTAAGACGAGGTTTTTAAGCCCTGACAACTGGGATGCGGTCAGACTGGCAGCAGCGGGATCATAACCGATGGCATTTAAAACAATACCGATAATGATTACACTGAAAGCAATGCCAATTTCCACCGGAAGTACATAGATGGACATGACGAATCCATGAGCCGAAAGCCCTGTTTTCCACTGATGATAGTCGGCTGCTTTGGAATACATGACAATGCCCACACAGACCTGAAGGGCTGCACCAAAATACGCCAGGCAGATACAGGCGGTATATACAACCAGGTCGCCTTCTGCAAAAAAGCGGGGAATCAGCATACCGGCAGCGTACATACACATCGCCAGAATAGATGAATTTTTCCTGCCAATCAGATTGCTGATGTGGGGAGACACTATGCTGCTGATAAAACATACGGCAGTTGCAGCAGTTGCCACGGTGGTAATTGCAGACATATCACCCAGGAACCATTTAAAATAATATGCCATGGTAGAAACGTAAATCATAAAACCAAGATAGCGAAAAACCTCTATTAACATGCAGCAGATCAAAGGGGGATTTTTAAATACGGTGTCAATCATCTGTTTCACCGTGAGCTGGTCAGAGTGATCATCCTTTGATTTTTCATCGTAATATATATCATAGTCTTTTCCGGCATGAGCCGTAGTGTAATAGCAGACAAGCCCCGTCAATCCAAACAGCACCGCTACGCCTAAATAGCCTTTTGCCTCATTGCCCTGTCCGATTAAGGCGATAAGCGGCAGGCAGATAAGGGAAAATACAATGTTGCCAACCTGTTCAAACTGTGCAGAGCGGGCTGTGAGCATCATGCGTTCCCTGTCATTCTGCGCCATCCGAGTCATCAGAGCCCGCTGTGCGCCGCCCGGTTTATCCAGCAGTCCGTAAGCCAGCAGATACATAATGCCGTAATAGATGGCTACCACAACAGGATTGCCGGTAATTCTGGTAAAGCACAGTATGGTGAAAAATGATGTGACCGGTACAATATATAGAATCCAGGAGCGGTACTTTCCCAACTTGAATCTTCCGTTCTGGACAAATCCCGCAATGATGGGGGTACAGCAGAAGTCAAAGATCCTGGTACAGGTGAAAACCGTTGCCATAATACCGGCAGGAACAAGTGCTACATCTGTTACAAAATAGATAAAATAGGTGTTTGCAAGGCTGAACAGCAGGCCTACGCCAAAAGAACCTGCAGCAAATTGAAATACCAATAATTGTGACAGCTTACGGCTGGGTTGGTGTGAGTTGGACATGAAGGAACTCCCCTTTCAGATTTTCATTAGTTGACGTCTTTGAATTAGTAAAGTATAATTCTGTATAACTTGTATTTATAAGTCGCTTTGTCTAAATCTGATGTTAGCATGTAAGTTGGAAATTGTCAAATAGAAATAGATAGACACTACTTATAAATATAAAATTAGTATAATTGCACAAATTTTGCAGATAAATTTGTAGCAATAAACCTTATAATTTTACAGGAGGTGTTTTTATGTTGGATATGAATGGGAAGCGTGGTTTTGAAAGTGACAACTGTTCTTCGGTGCATCCAAGGGTCATGCAGGCACTTATGGATGTGAATTGCGGTCATGTTCCGGGGTATGGATATGATCCGGTGACTGCTGAGGCAGACCGCATATTTAATCAGTTGTTTGAGAGAGAAGTGGATGTATTTTTTACCTTTAACGGAACTGGAACAAACTGTGCGGCACTGGCGCATCTGGTTACACCCTGGCAGAGTATATTCTGTGCAGACAGCGCCCATATAAATTCTGCGGAAACCGGGGCGCCGGAGCGCATCGCAAATGCAAAGCTTGTTCCTCTTTCTTCTATAGATGGCAAAATTACCCCCCAGAGTCTAAAGGATGCAGTCGGAGGCTGGCAGAGTGAACATGTACCAATGCCCCGGGTATTGAGCCTGACCCAGGTGACGGATGATGGAACGGTATATACTCCGGGGGAGTTAAAGATGCTCTGTGAAATTGCCCATGATCACAATATGACCGTACATATGGATGGAGCCAGGCTGGCAAATGCTGTGGCTGCCAACCAGAATGACCTGATTGGCACAACCTGGGGAGCAGGTGTGGATGTACTTTCTTTTGGCGGGACAAAAAACGGTCTGATGTTTGGAGAAGCAGTGGTATTTTTTGACCCTCAGTTGGCCCGGAACTTTAAATATACCAGGAAAAGCTGTGGACAGCTGCCAAGTAAGATGCGCTATATAGCGGCACAGTTTATAGAAGTATTAAAGGATGGACTATGGCTTGAGATGGCAGGACATGCCAACCGTATGGCAATGCTGCTATACGAAAAAATGAGTGTCTTACCTGCATTTCGGACTCCCTTTGTACCTCAGGCAAATGAATTGTTTGCCCATGTGGATGAGGGGATCAAGTGGCAGCTCTGCGAAGCATTTCCATTCCAGCATTTTGGTCCGGAGCCGGGAATCTCAAGATTTGTAACTTCCTTTGACACAACGGAGGAAGATCTGGATGCTTTGCTTTTGTGCGCTGCAAATCTTCAGTCTGACTAAAAAGCTGTATCAATCATCTGTCTGATGCATGTCTAAAAAGCTGTATCAATCATCTGTCTGATGCTTGTCTAAAAAGCTGTATTAATCATCTGTCTGGCGCCTGTCTGAAAAATCAGAAATAAGCTTAAAAATAGACAGCTAATTTTGTGCAATACTTATAAATCGTATTTGTATATCACATAAATCATTGACAATATGACCAGGTTCCATTATGATAAAGCTAACTTGTAAATACAAGTTGGCTTTGTTTTTCGTCAATACGATGTTAGGAGGATAAAGGCAAATGATCGATTATGCAAAACTTACCCAGGCGTTGGGAGATCTGGATGAAGATGCGGTATTTGAACAGCTGGATCTGATCACGAAGGAAGAAAATGTGGATTCGGAAGCAGCAGTAAAAGCGTGCCAGGATGGTCTGGCAATTGTAGGAAAGAGGTTTGAAAGCAACGAATATTTTGTGGGTGACCTGATTTATTCCGGCGATTTGATGTCGGATGCATTTGCCCGGCTAAAACCTTTTATTGCAGGTGATATCAGCGGGAAACTTGGCAAACTTGTATTCTGTACGGTAAAAGATGACCTTCACGATATTGGAAAAAATATTGTGAAATGTATGTTTGAGACTGCGGGATTTGAAGTGATTGACCTTGGAATCGATGTGGCGCCCGAGACTATTGTAAATGCACTAAAAGAATCCAATGCTAAGATTCTTGGATTATCCGGTGTGCTCACCCTTGCCATTGAGTCAATGAAAAAGACCGTAGAAGCGTTGATTGCTGAGGGCATGCGGGATGATATCAAAGTGATCATAGGAGGAGCACCTGTAACTGCAGAGTACTGCGAACTGGTAGGTGCGGATGCCTGGAGCATTAATGCAGCAGAATCTGTTGAAATCTGCCGTAAATGGGCAGAAGAAGTCTACCAGTAAGGTAAGGAGGAATTGGCATGACGCAGGAAGAGTTAAAGAAATACCGAATCAAATTGTTTCATGATGCAATCCGCATGGAGCAGAAACCGGACAGGGTTCCCCATATAGCGAATTTCTGGACCTGGCAGATCCTGGATGCAGGGTATACATTTACGCAAGCAACCCATGACTATGATATCATGCGGGACGTTGTTATGAAATTCCATGAGAAATACGGATTTGACGGATATCAGGAAACGGGAATAAGAAATCCACAGAGAGTAGTGGAGACTCTGGGAACATCGTTGTACACCATAGATGATGAACGGGAGATATTTGCCATCAAGGACTTTACCCTGTTTTACACAGAAGAGTATCCCGAGCTGATTGCCGACCCCACCAAGTTTATATGGGAAAAGGTTTTACCCAGGAAGTTCGAAAAATTCAGACCGGACATGGATCCGGCACTGATGCGCCAATGCGCATGGGAGCAGAAGATTTTCTTTGATGAGTCCCTTAAGAGGAATGATGAACTGGCAAATGTATACGGGGTACCGAATCTGATCTGCCCATTTAATGGTTTTATGTCCCTGGGCATCGAATATCTGTTTACAGGGCTTCGGGGCATTAAGGGATTATCCATCGATATGAGAAAGGACCCACAGAGAGTTCTGGCTGCATGTGAAGCACTTGACCGTATCAGCGCCGATCCGGTTATTGAAAACGTGCTAAACGACACGCCGGGCAGCCATCCCGATTTCTGCTTTGATGCATTGACAGCGTTGCTGGCACATACCATTCTGAACCGGAAGCAGTGGGAAATGTTTTACTGGCCGCCGCTTAAACGGCTTCTGGATGGAATTGTTGCAAAGGATAAGACGATCTATCTCTTTGTAGAGGGCAGCATCTTGAGATTTGCAGAGTACTTCCAGGACTACCCAAAGGGACATATCTGTATGC
>NZ_JAWYAJ010000212.1:4225-11300 GCF_034124845.1 Robinsoniella sp. | reverse complement strand
TCCTTCACTGACACTATTATAACCGATCAGCCATTTATTTACAATCTATAATGAATTCCGCTCCAGTAAACATGCTCTTTAACGATGGTCTCCGGCAGCAGTTCCACACCTTTTAACGCCCACTTTTTAAATTCCGCAAATCCCACGCGGTCAATGATATATCCCACATGCTCTTTACCGCCCGGCGCATTGCGGTCAATGTATTTCTCTACAAATTTATAGGTATTTAAAATAACCTTAATTATGGTATCTTCGTCCACCCAGACCATAAAGTCCTCGCCCAGTCTGGGATTTCTCTTACCGGTACGTCCCATGATGGTCAGACGGTAGTATTTTTGTTTACTTCTGGTAAATGCACGGGTCGGGCATTTGGTAACACAGACGCCGCAGCCTACACATAATTCCTCATTTCTGACAACCTTATCGTTCTCTTTTGAGAGCGCTTTCACAGAAAGCTTGTCACAACCTTTCACACATGCACCGCAGGTAACGCATCTGGATGGGTCATACTGAGGCAGTGTCATTCCGATGATTCCAAAATCATGCATTCTGGCTTTGATACAGTCATTGGCACATCCGGTCAGGGCTATCTTAAAATGCAGGTCATTTGGGAATATGGCGTCTTCTATTCTTCTGGCAAATTCCGCCGTATTATAATTGCCGAAAGGACAGACACGGTTTCCGATACATGCCGATACATTTCTTGTTCCGGATGACGGATATCCGGTATTGGGATTCACCTGATTGGTTCCCAGGTTTTCAATAATCGGCTGCAGCATTTCATTTACTTTATCGATATCATCTAAGGAAATTCCCTCGATTTCAAACCCCTGTCTGGTTGTCAGATGCACATTTCCATTTCCGTATTTGTCAGCGATTTCTTTTACCATTCCCAGAACCTCGGCATTGCATTTTCCACCGGGAACACGTACTCTGGAAGCAGTCATTCCCCGCTCCTTTGAAATACGGAAAGCATTTTTCTTTACTTTTTTTGTATTAATATCCATTCTGACACCTCCTTAGTCAAATAAATTCTTGCCCTTGGTATAGTTAAATACCGGGCCGTCCAGACAGATATAGGTATCGTCCATTTTGCAGTGGCCGCATTTCCCAATACCACAACACATCTTACGTTCCTGGGAAATCCAGATCTGTTCCTCTTTTATGCCTCGCTTTTGCAGTTCCAAAACCGTAAATTTCATCATAACAGGAGGCCCTACCACGATTGCGGCAACCTGATTAAGATCACGGATTTCAAGTTCCGGGATATATGCGGTAACCATTCCCTCTTTATACCCAGGCTCATCTGCCTGATCAACGGTAATGGTAAGATTCATCTGTTTTTCCCAGCGTTTAATACTGTCCCGAAACAAAATATCTTTCGGTCCCTTAAATCCTGCAATTACACTCATTCCTTTTGTTTCACCGATATGCTCTCCAAAGTAATCAATAACGCCCTTAACCGGTGAAACGCCGGTGCCGCCAGCAACTATAATCAGTTCTTTGCCCTTATAATCCTCCACTTCGAAACCATTTCCATAAGGTCCCCGCATGAACAGGCTCTGTCCTGCCTGGTTTTCAAAGATTTCATTGGTAACCTTACCCACTTTACGGATTGTAAGATCTACATAATCCTCTCCGATACCGCTGACCGAAATTGGAGCCTCTCCGAATTTCGGAATAGATACTTCAAAAAACTGTCCCGGTTTTACATCTCCCACATAAGCCATCCGAAAGGTATATTCGATTTCCGTATGTTTCTGAACCTCTTTAATTTCTGATAAAAAAGGGATATATTCATTACACATTTTCATTTCCCCCTTCCTTTTCCTGTGCTAATTTGCGGATACATGCTAGGTAAGAGATGTATTCCGGGCAGACATCCTCACAGCGTCCACAGCCTACACACATCTGATACCCAAACCGTTTCTTATAATCATATACCTTATGTAACACCTTAAAGCGCATCCTTTGACCCTGGTCCTTGCGGAAGCTGATATTGCCTGCCATATCTGTAAATCCATCTACCTGACAGGAACCCCAGACTCTTCTTCTCTCCCCTGCTTTGGGATTGTCTTTATAGAAAACATCCTGCATGGTAAAACAGGTACAGGTGGGACAGACGAAATTGCAGCGCCCGCAGCCGATACATCTTCCCGCATACTCTTTCCAAAATTCCGCATCCTGGATTCCGGCAGGCAGCGTTTCCGGAATTTCTATTTTCTCTTCATTTTCTGTTACAAAATCAATGGCAAGCTCCTCTTCTTTGCTTTCAAAACCATCGATCTGAGACTTCAGTTTTGCATCCCGGCAGTCCAGATATACATGTTCTTCATCCATTTTCAGATATGCATCATATTCATCCGCCTGATTTGTCCCCATACTTACGCAAAAACAGGAGTCAAAAGAAGTCGTACATCCCATCAATACGAAACGGGTATTTTCACGAATCCTTTTATAATAAAAATCCTCTGCTCCGTTTTTCAGATATATTTCATCCAGACGTTTTAAACCATGCAAGTCACAGCTTCGAAGCAATATGATCTTTTTCTTCTCATCCCTGTCCGGAACCTTCATTTCTTTTTCCGTAAAGTACAGAATGGTATCTGAAATCGGCAGCAATACCTCCTTAAAACTATACTCCGATTTCTTGTCCCATACGATATCCCCAAAGGATTTGATCTTTCCATAGCGGATCACATCCGTATCTGAAAAACATCCTTCCCCTTCAAATACCATGGGTGCATAAACATCGTATGATTCTGACAATTCCACCAAAAACCGATCTGCTACTTCTCTTTTTAAAAGATTTCCCATAGTCATTTTCCTTTCTTGTAATTTATTTATCTGCTTTTTGCAAACTGTTTGTTCCTGGTAAACAGTAGAGCGTATATGAAAATCTATGCCTTATAAAATGCCGCCAGTTCATCCGGCATAGGAAGAATGAAATGCCGGTTTTTATAAATCAGCAGTTCTCTGTTGCTTAAATTCTTACATGCCCGCGACACATTTTCTCTTGGCGCCCCCAGAAGATCTGCCAGCAGGTTCATGGTCAGTTCCACATCAATTTTAATTCCTTCCTCCGTTTCCACGCCGAAGTCACGCCCCAGTTTCCAAAGCTTTGCTGCAATCTTTCGTTCCAGGTACATATTACCTGTGGTATTTTTCAATTGATGGCTCATTCTCCACAGATACCGCTCATAGGATCTCATTACCGAATGCATCAATGCCGGTTCCTGGTCCATCCATTTTAAGAAGTCATTTTTTCTGATCTGCAGCAGCTTTAGCGGACAGACCGCCTCACAAAATACAGATACCGGCTTTTCACTTAAAATGTTATGATTCACCAGATTCCCTTTACCCAGTATGAAAATAATTTTGCGATTTCCATGTTTCGTTATATTATAGATCGATGCTTTTCCGCTGATAATAATGTACACAAAGTTCACGATATCCTTTGCATGAAATATAACCTCCGGCTTTTCATACGATACCACCATAGACTGGTTTAAAATCGTCTGAATCATGCTGCAGGGAATTTCCTGGAAAAAATCTAATTTTTTCATTTCATTTATGGATATCTCTTTCATACGGGTGCTCCTTATCTCTGATTATTTTTTTCTCTGCTTTGCTATCACGCAGTAAGGAACGGCGACGAACAGGATTCCACCAATCATATTTCCAAGTGTAACCACCAAGAGGTTGTATACAAATCCTCCGAGACTGACTGCAAAAGTATATGGATCTAAAAGTCCCACGGTTAAAAGGGTCATATTGGCGATGCTGTGTTCAAATCCCACGGTAATAAACACAAACAGACACCAGAAGATCATGATTAATTTACCTGCCTCAGATTTGCATTTAAATCCGCACCATACTGCTATACATACAAGTATATTACATAATATGCCCCTTGTCAGCAGTGGAAAGAATGAAACTGCCATTTTCGCTTCTGATGTTTTAGCTATAAACTCTCCCACTGGTCCGCTGGCAAGTCCGGTCACATGATACAAGACTCCCAATATAACAGCACCCAGCAGATTTCCGATCCAACAGACTACCCATAATACCAGTGTATCTTTAAATGTCACTTCTTTTCTGAATAGACCAACCGTCATAACGAAATTATTGCCGGTAAATAATTCTGCTCCCGCAATTACAACAAGGCTTAAGGCAACGCCAAAGCATGCTCCCATAACAATCTTCGTTGCCGGCGAACCCGCTGCATTTAGTATGCCTCCGGCGGTAAAAATCAGCAGTATACCAAATCCTATGTACATCCCTCCAAATAAAGACACCAGAAAATATCCAGCCGGGTTGTTCTTTAACAGATTTACTTTTGCTTTTGATGCATTACATACAAGTCCTACTTCCTCTTGAAACATAAAAATCTCCTTCCTTTTCCTCTTTTGCTTACTATCAATTGCTTTCATCGTTATTATATCCCAGGAGATTCGTTCAGTCGGTGATGATCGTCACAGTTTGACAAAAAATAATCAATCTTGTTGGGTTGAGTGGATGTTCCCTTGAATCATCCCCTTATCTATGTTATCTTTATCAGTGGTATACATATATTATGGCAATCCAGAAAGGGATTATTATGATCGACTTTAAAAAAGCAAAAGATGAATTTGAAAAATACTTAGATAGCTATGACCGCAGTAACGATAAGATCAACCTGAAAATCATACATACCTATGGGGTCATGGACTACAGCCAGGAAGTGGCATGCCGGATGAAGCTTTCACAGGAAGATACAGACCTGGCTAAAATTATCGCTCTGCTTCATGATATCGGAAGGTTTGAACAATTAAAACGCTATGACAGCTTTCAGCCCGATACTATGGATCATGCATCCTATGGCGTGCAGCTCCTGTTTGATGACGGAATGATCCGACGTTTCGCTGCGGACAGCCAATGGGATGAAATCATAAAAACTGCAATTGCCCATCACAGTGATTTTGCCCTCCCTGATATAGACGATCCCTGCACTCTGCTCCATTCAAGACTGATTCGGGATGCTGATAAGCTGGATAACTGCCGGGTGAAACTGGAAGAATCCATAACTACTCTTTTGGGGGCTTCTCCTGCTGAGGTGGGTCTTACATCTGTCAGCCCGGCAGTTGCCAGGAGTTTCTTTCGCAAAGAATCCGTTCTTTCCTCTGACCGGAAAACACTTATTGACTACTGGATATCCTATCTGGCTTATTTCTTTGACATTAACTTCAAGGAAAGCCTGCAGATCATAGACGAGCATCACTTTATCAGCCGTATTATAAAGCGGATACCTTATGAGAACCCTGACACTCATAAAATCATGTATGAAATGGAACATACATTAAATGATTATGTCAGCAAAGCATATGTGTAAATTCATCTGATGAACCTGATGATTCTCTCCTATTATTTCGAATGCGGTTAAATAATTGTTTAAAAAAAGATACCATCAGCCCCGCTTGTCCTAAATCAAGTCGGATTCTGATGGTACCTGATAAATCAATCTTTACAAATTTCATTTCATAAAAACTGTATCCTGCAATTTTCATTCTTTATTTTATACTTATGCATGTCTATTTCTTATCCCTGATCTCCACCCATCTTTCAAATACAGCATCTTCAAACATGCAGTGGTAAATTCTGCTCAATTCCTCATATACATTCACTTTATCATCACCCTCAAACGGCAGAATCATGGTACGGTATTCCACGCCGAAGAGCTTACTTGTGATTTCCGTCTGGTGCAGCCCGTTTTTCTCATAGAAAACTATTCTGCGCTGCATAATCCCCAGATCTTCGTCTTTTTCTGCAAAATCAGGATTTTCTACTTCCAGAATAATTCCTCTGGTATGGGTCAGATTCTCAGCCAGCATTTTCAAGAAAAGACTGCCATAACCGCCGCATCTCTTATCTCTGCAGATTGCAAAATAATCCAGCAGAACATAATGTTCATCACCCGGTGTGACAAAAAGTGCATAGCCTGTCAGTTCTTCCTCATTGTAAAGACCATAGGCTGAATAAACTCCTTCATTCCACATATTCTCGATACGTGAAAATGGTTTTACCTCTGCTTCGGGAAAATCAAAAACCAGATGTTCCACATATATTTCCCTGACTTGTTCCAGTGTTAATTTTCTTAAATTCATATCATTACCTGCCGCCTGTTTAAAACGATCAATTTGTGCATTGATGATTCCGTCAGGCTTAAACTTTCTAAATATTTGCTTCGACATAGAAGCTTTGTATCCGCTATTATACCCCATATACCTCCAAAATACAACCTTGTAACTTTCCGTCTTTTACGGTAAGATATTTTTTAGAAAAGAATACTACACATTAAGGAAAGGATCTGACATAAATGAAAACTTCAAATGACCTGCAGCGTCTGCTTCAAACAATTGACCACAAAAGCTATCCTGCTTATAAAGATACCAGGGGCAGCTATGATTTTCGTACCTATACCTTAAATATCGACCATGTCCAGGGCGATCCTTTTGCATCGCCTTCCAAGCTCAGTGTTGCTGTAGATGGCAAAATAGCCGGATTTCCCCCGGTTTTATTTGACTGTCCCCATAAACGAATCGCCTTACAGGACTATCTCCTTCGTTTATTCAGCCAGAAAATCAGCCAGTATAATTTCAAGGCGAAAGGCTCCGGCAAGAGCGGGCTGATATCCGTAAGCCATTGCGGACAGGAAATTCTGGAGCGCACTGCCTGCGAAATTGATCCCTCCACAGGAAAGGTGCTGGTTCGGTTTGAAGCAGGTTTTCCCGCAAACGGAAGGACCATAAATGCTTCCCAGCTGATCCGCATTCTCTTCGATTTCCTCCCGGATTGTGTAAACAGTACGCTGTTTTATGCTAAATTAAATCCAGGCAAAGTACAATCCGTGATTTTTCTGGCAGAAGACCAGCAGTTTATCCGAGAACAGCTTCCCCTTATGGGGCTTACCGCCTTTGTTGCAGATGGCTCCATTCTGCCAAGAGAATCCGGTGTTTCCGCAAGACCTATGAAGAGTGGAATTGCTTTCGTTTCTCCGGAATCCCTGAAAGTTACCCTCACGCTCCCACACCGCGGA
>NZ_JAWYAJ010000212.1:0-4215 GCF_034124845.1 Robinsoniella sp. | reverse complement strand
CGCGGAAGAATCAGCGGAATGGGTATCCAAAAGGGTATCACTTTGATTGTGGGCGGAGGTTACCATGGTAAATCCACTCTTTTAAAAGCCCTGGAGCTTGGGGTATACAACCACATTTCCGGTGACGGACGTGAATATGTCATAACGGAAGATAACGCACTAAAGATACGTGCCGAAGACGGTAGAAGCATTAAAAGTACCGACATCTCCATGTTTGTCAACAATCTCCCAAATAAAAAAGACACCGTGGCATTCTGTACGGAAGATGCCAGCGGAAGTACCTCTCAGGCTGCAAATGTCATCGAGGGAATGGAAAGCGGCACCTCTCTCTTCTTGATTGACGAAGATACCTGTGCAACGAATTTTATGATTCGGGATGAACTGATGCAGCGTGTAGTAAACCGGGATCAGGAACCGATTACCCCTTTTATCGAAAGAGCCCGTTACCTGTTTGAAGAAAAAGGAATCTCTTCTATCATTGTTGCCGGCAGCTCGGGATCTTATTTTCATATTGCTGATTGTATTCTGCAGATGGACCGGTACGAACCCAGGGAAATCACGGCATTTGCCAAAAAAGAAGCCCAGGCATTCCCAGCTGTGGCCAAACCTGCATCCGTACCTCCCATGCCATCCTTTAAGCGTGCCGCCAGTCCCAATCCCGATGTCAAAAACAACAGCCGGCTTAAAATGAAGACCATGGGAAAAGATTCTTTGCTGATTAACCATGAAACAATCGACCTGCGCTATGTAGAGCAGCTTGTTGATTCTGAACAGACAGCCGCACTTGGATACATTTTGACATATGCTGAAAACAACCTGCTGAATGGCAGAAATGACCTGCGCAGTATTGTAACCACCATACGCCGTCTGGTAGAACGCAAAGGACTCTCCGCTCTTGTATCCGGCAGCTATCTGCCCGTGAATCTGGCTATGCCAAGGGATCAGGAAATCTTCGCCTGTTTCAACCGTTACCGTTCCTTCCATATATAATGGAAAGACGGCGATGGCTTTTTGCAGCCATCGCCGTCTCTCTAATTCAAATCTGCCGGAAATGTAATTCCAAGCTGCCTGCGCGCTTCATCGATGATCCACATGGTATGAAGGCTCGCCTCATGGTATTTATGAATTCCCTTTTCTTCTTTATCATTAATGAAGTCCATAAACCGATTTAATTCATACTGCATATCATCCTCTAGGTCTCCTGCAAATAAATATTCTTCTTCCCCTGAATAATAACGGATTTTTACTTCTTCGGGAATATTAATGTGGGGTATAATCATACACCCCTTTTCTCCCTGGATTTCACTGACCTGATAGCTGTTGGTGATCTTAGAATATACAAGTTCTGCAATAAAATCCCCGTAATCTGCAAGTACTGTACCTGCCCCGTCAATGCTTCCCTCCAGCTGCACACCGGCTGCTTTGATATCCCTGGGTTTTCCAAATAAATAAGATGCAGCATAAATGCAGTAGGTTCCGATATCCATTATCGCCCCGTTAGAAAGCTCCGGTCTGAATGCATTTTCTACAATGCCCTCTTTGAATTTGTCGTATCTGGAGGAATACTGGCAATAGGTAAAATGTGCTCTGCGCACAGTGCCAATCTTCTTCAGTCCCTCTTCTACCGCTGTCATTCCAGGTGTATAGACCGGACGCATGGCTTCCAATAAGACCCTGTTATTTTTATCAGCTGCCTCCATCATTTCCTTTAATTCAGCCTTGTTAGAAGCAATCGGTTTTTCGCATAATACATGTTTTCCTGCATTTAACATCTGAACAGACTGAGCTGCATGTAAAAAGGTAGGGCTTGCGATATATACCGCATCCACATTTGCATCTGCCGCCAGTTCCTCAAGCGATGTGTAAGTCTTTGGTGCTCCATACCGGGCTGCATATTCTTTTGCTCTGCTGTCCGTTCTGGAATATACCCCATACAGCCGAAAACCTTCGCAATGTTCTGCTGCTTTTAATAGCCGGTCTGTTATAAAATTTGTTCCGATAACTGCAAAATTTATCATTTGCTTTCTCCTCCATATCCCTGACATTTCTAATTCTTCATTCTTTATAATCAATAATTTCATCAAATACATTTTTGGCTGCCCTGATATTTGCCTCATTTCCCACTGTTACCACTGCACCTCTTTTCAGTGCATCCCCTATGCATCTTGCTGCCCCATCCCGGTCCTGAAGCGATGCATTTTTAATATCTTCCAGCATACGGTTCACTGCCGCCGTATCCGCTCCGCTTATGGCAAGCCGCATATCCCACATCCTTCTGTCAAGAATTCCCATAGGCTTTGTCAAAAGTCCATAGGCATTTAAAATATACCCCTGCAGCTCTTCTTCCGTAATCTCCATCTTTTTTAGAAAATTTTCCGTACCTGCAAAAATATCCAGGGTAGATTGTACATTGGGGTCTCCGTAGCTGTAAAGACAAAATGTTCCGTCAGAGGGGTCACCGATCGTGACACCAGCACTGTAGGCATCGGACCGGAAGCGGATCTGCGGTATAATATACTTATCTTTAACCGCCATTAAATACGGCAGATATCTGCCTTTAAAATTTACATCACCTCTGAAATCTCCCACTGCAGCGCTGTATTGGCTGGAGGACTCCACACAGATTCCGGTCTTAGGCTTCCCCTTCCTCATACCGCCATAATCCGGCAATCCACTTTTCCTTGACGGCAGCCGGCTGAGCTTGTCAACTGCCGTTTTTTCCATAACCGGCAACTCTTTGGAAGCAGCAGCCATTGCTACTATAATGCCCTCTTTATGCATCACTGCCTTCTTTATCTCTTCTAATTTAACAACTGCTGTCTTAAGAAAGTTCTTCTCCAGCTTCAGGTTCTTTTGAAACTTTCTCAGGAACCGGTACAATTCCTGACCGTTTACCGCATTATAAAACCGGGCACTGTTTCTGACAAACCCAAGTGCCAGATCTTCCGCCAGGGACATAGGATCATCCGTTCTGGATAAATCATAATCCGGCAGGGACTTATTTAATATTCGAATCATTTCTTCCCTGTGATAAAACTGTATGTTCCCCATAACTTCCAGCAGAAAATCCAGTGCTGTCCCAAAGTCCTGGGTTAATCCATACCAGCTCACCACCAGCATGGGCCTGCTGTTCTCCCCGGCTTCCGCTCCGGGATAAAGCTCATGAATCGTCAAATCATATAAATACTCTTCCGCAATATTTTTCTGCTGGTCTGCCGTGTACTTTTCGGTATCCATTTCGGTAAGCAGCAGTTCGTAAAGTGCCAGATAGAAGAAATCTTCTTCCGGCAGAGAACTGATGTCAAAATAAATCCGGAAACTGCCCGCCGTCTGGTCATCCGGCGCCCCGCTGGTATAGCTTACCATATCCCCAAACCGTTTCTTCTTATATAACGTCGTCTTATCCAAATCAGGCAGCTCATCCGGATGAATCATAAAGCCGCTGTTGCACAGCTCCTCTTCATTCCATTTTCGAAAGGATTGCGTATCTTCTATGAGTTCCAATAACTGCCTTTTTGTCATAGAGGCTTTCATCTGTTTCAGGAAATCGTCCCGTTTCTGCTCAATCTCTTCTGCCAGTCCCGGTCTGGGGACGGTCACCACAAGGGCACTGCGTTTTGGCGTCAAAGCATCCTTTACCAGCTTTTTTAATATTTGCTGTTGCGGATCCCCGGAAATTCTGCGAAAGCAGGTCTGATATCTGCTGTGATAGTCAATTCTGCCGGTCCGGGTCCAATAGGTAGCGATTTCCTCTGAGACGTCAACTGCCACAGCAGTCGCTTCCCGCATCAGTGATTCGGCAAGCTCTCTGCTCTTGATGCAGGCCCGGTATATTTCCGGTCCAATTCCATTTTCAGACATATCTTCCAATGCCCTGAGCACCCCATGGTGAAACGTCTCTTTTTGCTCAGTATCTGCGTCCAGCAGGCGAAATACCAGATAGGGGATTGCGGTATCCACATTTACAAAGGCCGTCATGGCGTTATAAATGCCCGCCTTTTTTGCATAATCGTACCAAACAGAACTTTCGTTATTCATCATATCGGTAATGAATCCCCAATAGATCAGATCATCCCAGGAAAACCCGGACAAATCCACGGAATAGTCCACAACAGCCGCATGCTCTGTATTATCATCTTCATATGCCGGACTCTCCACGATCTCCTCACAAATCCTGGATTTACCTGCTCATTGGTATATCTGCTTAAATCTATC
>NZ_JAWYAJ010000211.1:0-12880 GCF_034124845.1 Robinsoniella sp. | reverse complement strand
CGGGGAAGTATCCGGGATGCCGGCAAAAAAGATTCAGGATAAAAGCGGGGAACTGTTGGAAATCGTAGGCCTAAAAGATGTAAAGCAGAAAATCGGCGGTTATTCCAGGGGGATGAAGCAGCGGCTGGGAATTGCCCAGGCACTGCTAAACGATCCCAGACTGCTGCTCTGCGATGAACCTACTTCTGCACTGGATCCTGTTGGGCGAAAAGAAATACTGGATATTTTATCGGTGGTGAAATCGCAGATGACAGTGGTATTTTCCACCCATATCTTATCGGATGTAGAGCGCATCTGCGACCGGGTTGCAGTTCTGCATGACGGAAAGCTGGCGCTCTGCGGAGGTCTGGAAGAGTTAAAATCAGGTCATAAAAGAGATGAAATGATCCTGGAACTGATGAATGAGCAGGATGCCAAAAAGCTTCAGGGCATGCTTTTGAACACGGCTGGAATCACGGCTGTTGACAGGTCCCGGTTCTCTTTAACGATTCAGGTACAGGATGTGGAAAAGAGCGGATTTGATATACTATCCCTGGTTTTAAGAGAGCAGATGCAGGTATTGAAGTACGAGGTACAGGAGCCAAATCTGGAGACCTTATTTATGGAGGTGGTAAAATGAAAGGATATGTAGCTTTTCTGAAAAAAGAATGGCTGGAGCAGTTAAGAACCTACCGTTTTTTCATCCTCTTAACTATATTTTTTATCTTTGGTATGATGAGTCCCCTCACTGCCAAACTGACACCGATGATATTGAAGAATTTTGCAATAGAAGGAATGCAGATTACGATGCAGGAACCCACGGCAATGGATTCTTATATGCAGTTTTTCAAAAATAATACTTCTATGGGATTGATCGTTCTGATATTGGTTTTCAGCGGTATCCTCTCCAGTGAACTGTCCAAAGGGACTCTGATTAATATATTAACCAAAGGCCTGTCCAGAAATGCTGTTATTCTGGCAAAGTTTACGTCTGCAGCGGTCACCTGGACCCTATCTCTGGCTCTGTGCTTTGTGACAACCTATGGATACACCGTGTATTTATTTAACCAGCAGGATATCCATCATCTTTGGTTCGCGGTTTTGTGCCTGTGGCTGTTTGGCATATTTTTGCTGTCACTTCTCCTTCTGGTTTCTACAGTGGGGAAGAACAGTTACACCAGCCTTTTGGGGGTGGGAGCTGTAGTAGTCCTGTTATTTATGGTAAATATGCTGCCGGTTTTACAGAAATATAACCCCTTACTCCTGGCATCAAATAACTTCGGCATGCTGGCTGCGGATTACCGGATTTCGGATGCTATGGCTTCGGTTGGGGTAACAGCAGGATTAAGCCTTTTGTTTTTAGCGGGTGCTGTGATGATTTTCCGTAAAAAAAGGATCTGATCGTATTTAAGACCGTTTTAAGGGCAAAGATGATTTTTATCTTTGCTTTTTTTATGTCGTTGGATTTTGTATAAAAATGTCAAATCAGGCAATAGACCAAGAATCAGATATAGCGTATAATAATCTCGTCAACACAATAATAGAATTAGAGGATGGAATATATAACCTATAAGACGGGGTGAGAACATGCAGGGAAAGAAGAAATTGGATCAAAGCTGGAAAATCATATTCTGGTTTGGAGTCTGTTTTTTTATTTCAGAGTGTATCAAACAGATCTTGCTTACGGCAGTGGTTAATGATGGAAGATACAGCTGGCAGTACTTTCCCTTTCAGCTGTGCAGTCTGCCCATGTATTTATGCCTGATTCTGCCTTTTTTGAAACACAAAAAAGCTATCATACACTTTTTAATGGATATCAATCTGCTGGGAGGTATCTTTGCCTTTGCCGACACCTCCGGCATGTGTTATCCCCTTTACATACTGACACTGCATTCCGTCTGCTGGCACCTGGCATTGATTGCGTTGGGGATTTACACCGGAATTAAATTTTCTCCAGGTTTAAGAATCCGGGATTATCTGGGTGTTATAAAAATATTCGCCATCACTGCGGGGATTGCAGAAATAATTAATACAGCAGTATCCAAGCTGTTCACAACTCAGATCGATATGTTTTATATCAATCCATACAGACAGTTTTCCCAGATTATAATAAGAAATTTGGTTGGATTGATACCTAATCTGTTTGTAATCCTTGTGTATATGGCAGCGATTGTACTGGGAGGATTTTTAATTCATTTAATATGGATGGGGGTCGCGTTACGGAAAACACGCTTCGAAGCCGGAGGCAGTGTGGGGAAAGAGGGGCTGGCGGATAAAGAGGGGATGGTGGATAAAGAGGGGATGGTGGATAAAGAGGGGATGGTGGATAAAGAGGAGTTGGCGGATAAAGAGGGGCTGAAGGATAAAGACAGGGGATGAATAGGCATGCCATGACACAGAATTGGCTGTTTATTACTGTCTTTATAACCTTTTATTACCTTCACGAAGTGCTTTTTTGCGGTACGCGGGCATTTGCTGGTAAATCCTGATGATTTCGAAGCTCAGTGTCCGCTTTCAATCCGTTGGGCGTTAGTTGTTTGTATCTGTAAAAAAATACTCCGTATTCATAGTAATTTGTAATTTCTGAAAATGTTCTTTGTAGCATTTGTACATGTAAATGTAAATGCTTATTCTATTCATCTACAACAATCTTACTTCAGCTTGCTAAATCTATAAGAGAGATATAATTATTAAAACTTAACTATTCCAATTAATTATGTTGCATTATTGGTTAAAATGTGTTATGATATATAAATATAATTCTTTAGTCCTGCAATTCTTGCAGAGATATTTCCACATTAAATAAAAATAACAATTGAAAAGCGTTGTAAGAAAAACTATCTGGCATAATGTTAAGTTCATGCTGTCCGTACGTTGCAGTCTACAGCTCTTTTCAAAAAGGAGGAGCTTATGCATATTGAAACACAGCAGAATGATAACATTTTACAGGAGGATTCCATGATTTACAACATTTACGGTGATCAAAGGGAAACATTTCTAATGCGTCCAACCGTAGATTTCTGCTTTAAGGAACTAATGGCAGACCCGGTGGTGCGAAAAGGATTTATAGCAGCTGTTCTTGGAAAAAGGGCAGAGGAGGTAAAAGATACTACCCTTTTGCCAACGATTCTGCGAAAGGGAACAAAAGAAGAAAAGCTTGGGATCCTGGATGTGAGAGTATTGTTGACAGACGGGGAACAAATTGATATGGAAATGCAGGTGGGACCATATGAGTTCTGGGAAGAACGGACCCTGTTTTATATGAGTAAAATGTATATTGACCAAATAAATGCAGGAGACTCCTACGGAGGTCTTGGGAAATGCATACATATCGGTATTTTGGATTTTATAATCTATCGGGATACAAAAGATTTTTATTCCATTTTCCATATCTGGGAGGATGGAAGGAAAGCACTTTACAGCGATAAGTTTGAATTTCATGTCCTGGAACTGCCCAAGCTTGAAAGATTAGAGCTGCAAGACAGCGAATTACTGCATTGGGCTAAATTTTTTGGAGGAAAAAGCAAGGAGGATTTTGAAAGCATGGCAGAGAAAAATGAATATATCAGCACGGCATATGAGCGATTAAAGAATATTAGTGCAGATGACCGGAAAAGGTTTGAATATGAGGCAAGGGAAAAAGCAATACGGGATCATAACCATCTGATGTTTACGGCGAGAAAACGCGGCATTGAGGAGGGGATAGAACAGGGCATGAAAGCCAGTATCCAAATCTGTAAAAAGTTAGGTCTTTCCGAAGAGAATACAAAAAAACTACTGGTGATAAACTTTAATATATCACCCGCCGAAGCAGATAAGGAAGTAGTAAAATATTGGACAGAGACAAAAGAGGATGAAACCATTAATGCGTGTTTGAAATAAATTTCAGCTATCAGCGCGCCACACCTTACGGGATGCTATGGCAGATATCCGTAAGGTGCGGTGCACATTCAAAAAAATTTTAATCTCATTCAGATGAAATACATTTTGACAGAAACATCCCCTGCATAACATTTTCATCTACCGGAAACGGGCAGTTTGCCAGTTTTGCCTGATTGGATAACATGCCTTTTACAGCAGCTCTTTTAAGTTCATCACTGATTACGACAGTGCCCAGAACCTGCTGGATATAAGAAGCAAACTCTTCTGTGTCCCGGAAATTCAACAGGGACAGGATTTCTTTTTGATCATTTTCTGCGGCATTTAAGTATGCTGGGAGAAAGATACCAACGGCTTTCCCATGGGGAACACCGGTTTCGTAGGTTGGATAGTAACTGAGCCCGTGGGGAAGTGAAGTTCCGGTATGGGAAATAGCCATACCAGCCAGCGTAGAAGCATTCAGCAGCGCTTCATAATCAGCATCAGATCCTTCCTTTCCAAGTAGTAAATCTTTGACAGAAGCCCAGAGCTTCATACCTTCAATACAAAGCATTTTGCTGTAAAGAGTTGCATTATTATTGATGTAGCTTTCCATAAAATGTCCCAATGCATCAATGGATGTAGAGGCAAGTACGGCAAGGGGAAGGTTCTTTAAGTAGGCAGGATCACAAAGAGCCAGTGCAGGGAAAATCCGGTGGGAGATACTGGATTTTGTCCGCTTTTTGTGAATCGTGAGTATTGCATAAGGGGTGGCTTCGGAGCCAGTTCCGCAAGTAGTGGGAACACATACTACCGGATAAGCATCATCGGAACCTTTTTCATATAAAAAGCTTTCTGTTTTCGCTCTATGCTTCATCATAAGGGAAATCGCTTTCGCTGCATCCAGCGGTGATCCGCCTCCGATTCCAATGACAAAGTCGGCGCCTGACATATTTCCAAAGTCACGTGCTTCCATAACAGTTTCTATAGAAGGGTTTTCTTCAATGCGGTCAAACAGCACAAAGGGGATCCCTTCCTCTGTAAGTGCTCCCTGAACATCAGCCAAAGAGCCATTTTCTTTGGCTGAGCGCTTTCCGGTCACGATAAGCGCTTTATTGCCCAGAGCTGAGAGTTCCTTTGCATGGTTCCGTACACAATTCTTTTCACAATAAATCCTTGTTGGCATATAAAAATACATTTCCTGTTCCTCCTTCGGTAAAATCATTCTACGATTTTTTCAGAAATAAACCTGTTTTTACTTTCCTTTTGAATTCTATTTTTATTCTATCACAAATATATCCTTACGAACAGGAAGAAGATAAGTGCTTCGCTGTAGTACCGTTACTGTTAAATCTATTTTACAAAGGCTTTCATATTTTTACGAACACTTTACAAGGGAGAAAACCGGTCCTTACACTTTGCTGATAGAGTATTTCATGTAAGAAAATAATCAAGCAAAAAGAGGAGAAAAGATTATGAAATTGAAGAAAATCAGTGCAGTGATGTTAGTTATGGCATTGGCAGTCCCAACACTTACCACAGTTCCTTCCGTAGCAGGACATGCTGCTGAAACAACAGCTCAGACAGAGAAAGATACAAAGGCAGAGAAAGAGACTAAGGCAGCTGAATCTGATTCTAAGGCAGACAGTAAGGCAGCAGAAAATGCAAAGACGAAGACACCAAAGTACATTTTCTTATTTATAGGTGATGGTATGAGTTATCCCCAGATTCAGGCAACTGCAGATTACCTGGGAACGACGGAAAGCAAAGGGGAAATTGAGTCGAAAGAACTGTCCTTTATGAATTTCCCGGTGGCAGGAACAGCGCAGACATATGACAGTACTTCATTTGCTCCGGATTCTGCTTCCACAGCGACTTCTATCTCCACCGGAAATAAAACATACAGCGGAACGATTAATATGGATACAACCATGACAAAGAAGTTTGAGGCAATATCCGAAAAATTAAAAAAACAAAAAGACTTTAAAGTAGGGGTTGTGACAACGGTTAACTTAAACCATGCTACTCCGGCAGCATTTTATGCCCATCAGGCTTCCAGAAACAATTATTATGATATTGCAAAAGAGCTGGCAGACAGTAATTTTGATTACTTTGCAGGAGGGGCACTTCTTGATCCAACTGGAGAAAAAGAAGATCAGAAAGATGCTTATAAAATTGCAGAAGAAGCAGGATACAAGGTAATCAAAACCCAGGAAGAAGCAAAAAAATTAAAAGCAGAAGACGGAAAAGCACTTGTGATAGCAGAACATCTGGCAGATGCAGATGCGATGTCTTATGACCTGGATGCAGCGAAAGATGAACTTTCCTTAAAAGATTATGTGCAAAAAGGCATCGAAGTTCTGGACAATGACACCGGATTCTTTATGATGGTAGAAGGCGGCAAGATTGACTGGGCATGTCATGCAAATGATGCGGGATCAGCAATTAACGATACAGAAGCATTAAGCAATTCAGTAGAAGCAGCAGTTGAATTTTATAAAAAAAATCCGGATGATACACTTATTCTGGTAACCGGAGATCATGAAACCGGTGGTTTGACAATCGGATATGCGGGAACGGATTATGATACATATCTGACGAATCTCACAAACCAGAAAATATCCTATGCAAAATTTGATTCTGACTTTGTTGCAAAGTATAAAGAAAATAAAACAGATTTTAAAGAGGTATTGAAAGATATCAAAGCAAATTTTGGCTTAATGGCAAAAGATGATGCAGATGCAACAGAAGATTCCAAATTAGTTTTAACAGATTATGAATATTCCCGCCTGGAGGATGCCTATAAGAGAACCCTGGAAACAGGAACTGCAAAAAAGGATGGGATGTCACAGGAAGAATATATCTTATATGGAACGTATGAACCGTTATCTGTAACCATTACACATATTCTCAATAATAAATCAGGTATTAATTTTGCCTCTTATGCACATACAGGCCTTCCGGTACCGGTATATGCACAGGGTGCAGGACAGGATAAATTCGAAGGGTATTATGATAACACAGATATTTATAAAAATCTCGCACAGCTTACAGGCGTTAAGTAATTGCAATTTAAAATGCGAAAACTGAAGTTTACCCGAGAAACAGTTTGCTATCAGCTGCCGGTCATATTCTGTCTGGTGCTGATGGCAGTACTGTTTTTTTTACCTACCGGATTTGAAGATGCAGTCATTTATAAGGGGACAGAGCGCTGTGCGGCGGAGGTCCTGAATACTGATGACAGTAAGATAATCAGCACCGGATTGATAAAATCGGGAGAACAAAGATGCACGGTCAGGTTTTTAGGCGGGGAATTCAAAGGGTTAGAAGCCGACGGTTTTAATATGCTGAACGGATCACTGGAAGCAGATAAAATATTCCGTCCGGGAGATAAGGCACTTGTGGTAATCAGCCATAAAGGAGATGAAATTCTCTCCGTAAATTTAATTGACCACTATCGCCTTAATAAGGAATTAATCCTTGCCGGATGTTTTGTTGTGCTACTGATTCTTTTTGCGGGAAGGACCGGAATCCGGGCAGTTTTATCTTTTGGACTTACAATCATGATGATATGGAAGTTATTGGTGCCGATGTATTTAAAAGGAATGCAGCCGGTGATGGTTGGTCTGGTGATTGTACTGTCGCTGACTTTTATTATTATCACACTGGTCTATGGTTTTGACCGGAAAGCGTTTGCGGCAGTGAGCGGTTCCTTTCTGGGGATTATAACGACTTGTATCATGGGGCTGATTTTTACGGATGCATTTAAAATCCATGGTGCCATCATGCCCAATTCAGAAAGTCTATTATACAGCGGGTATGAGAATCTGAATCTTACCCAGATCTTCATGGCAAGTATCTTTATCGGATCATCAGGAGCCGTTATGGATCTGGCGGTAGATATCACATCTGCTGTAAATGAAGTCATACAGAAAAAGCCGGATATCGGATGGCGGGAAGCAATGCAGTCTGGCATGGCAGTGGGAAGAGCAGCCATGGGAACTATGACAACTACACTTCTTCTGGCTTATTCCGGGGGCTGTGTCGCTTTATTGATGGTATTCATGGCTCAGGGAACACCCATTGACAATATATTAAATTACAAATATGTCTCATCGGAGATACTGGATACCATAGTGGGGAGTTTTGGTCTGGTAACGGTAGCACCATTTACGGCTCTGACCAGCGGTGTATTTCTCACCAGAAAAAAGAAAGCGTAAATACCGGCATTTTGTTTTTCGGCCACGCATAAATTACTTACAGGAAGTGTTTGGGGAGGTTTACCGTGGAAGAAAAAACTAACATGGAGATATTAGCAGCGTTAGAGGAAGAAAAAAACTGCCTGAAGCGGCAGCGGGCATATTTGCGTTTCATTTCAGCAATTCTTGTAGTTTTTCTGTCCGGAGTGATTCTGTTCTTTGCAATAGCAGCACCCAGAATCAATAATATGATAGCAGAAGTGGAAACAGCCTCCGGGAGTTTGGATGTAATATCCAGACAACTGGCGGATGCAGATATTCCGTCCATGATAGAACAAATAAGCCGTCTGGCAGAAAACAGTGATCAGATCGTCAATCAGGCATCAGAAAATATGAATAAGATTGATTTTGATAAGTTAAATAAAGCGATCACGGATCTTCAGACCGTGATATCAACTCTTGCCAGGGTATTTGGATAGCGGATGAAGTACTAAATATTTGGGTTGCTTGGAATTTCAGGAAGCAATTTCCAAATACCCTCGTGTGCATATATCAGAAAAAGACTCCGGAGTTTACTCCAGGGAGTCTTTTTCTTTGCCTGAGGCTTTCATTTTCGGCGGTTCAAAATGATAAACTTCTTCATATGAGTCCAGTTCAGCTTTGCTCTGGGGAGCAGAAGGTATCAAGCCGGTACAATCCATGGATGAAGCGGAATTGCCGAGATAGTCATAATCATCAATGATTTCTTTGTTCGTTTTATTATCTTTCATAAGGATTCCTCCTGTGCATTATATAAAAATAGGTATCTCTTTTATTTAGTATGCAGAAAAGCAGAAAAAATATCCTCCCTATTTTTATAATTTATATAATCCTGTGATAACAAGACAGCAGGTTTGATTTTTGATGGATTAATGGATTTTTTTATGTTAATATGGTGGAATAGGAATAGCAGTACCGCAGTACCTGCGGTATGCAGGAGGTATGAAAATGAAAAAATTAATATGTTTTGATATGGATATGACACTTTTGGATCACGCAACTTACCGTATACCGGAATCTGCTATGAGGGCTCTGGATCAGCTGAGGGCCTTTGGTCATATTATTGTACTTGCCTCAGGGAGGGATATGGAAAATGAATTCAGCCTTCCACTGGCAAATCTGGTACACCCGGATGCGATTGTGCATGCAAATGGATTAAAGGTAACGATTGGAGACAAAAAAATCTATGAACATTTCATGGAGAAAAGCCTTGTAAAGGAACTGCTGGATTTTGCAGAGCTGCATCATATCTGCATTGGTTATAATCTGGGTGATATAGGATATTTTGTAAATAAAGAACGGGTGATTGAGAGAGAAATACAGGTATTTGGCAGCTGTGACCGTAAATTCGGCGATCCTGAAAAACTGCTGGATGCGTCTCTTCATGCGCTGGCTATGTTTGGTAGCACAGAACAGGTTGAGATATTAGAAAAAGCTTTTCCAATGCTGAAATTCCCGATGTTTTCTGGAAATGTGGGGGCAGACATTGTGGATAAAAGCACATCTAAAGCAGTTGGAATCCAGGCGCTTCTTAAACATTATCATCTGAAATGGGATGACGTGATTGCGTTTGGCGACAGTATGAATGATATGGAAATGATACAGGCGGCCGGATGCGGTATAGCCATGGGCAATGCTATAGAGCCTCTAAAGCAGGCCGCCGATTTAGTAACAAGAGCTGTTGACCAGGATGGGATCTGGTATGGATTGCATAAATTAGGATTGGTATAAACTATTTTTCGGTACACCGATCAGATTGATCGATAACGGAATTTTCCTCCGATCCCGGCTGCTCTTTTCCGGACTGGAATTTCGAAAGCAGGAATTTTTTAATAAAAAAGAGTATGCCGATTGCTATAATACCGATTGTAGTTTCAAACAAAGACATATGTTCCACCACCATTTGCCGGGCAGTAGCGAACATCAGTACTTCGATCAGCGTTTCCGGTGTGTGTTTGCAAAGCATTTTCACAAACTCAATTCCAACTACCAGGCTTAAAGCGGTAGAAAGAAAATTATTAAAATTATCAAATTGGGCGTTTGTAGCCATTTCAATCACATCTGGAATTAAGTGGATGCTTAAAATAAGTATAGCGGCAGTGATTAAGATTGCTAAAAATAATTCCATGTAATAAGAAACGCGAAAGAGCAGGTTATGGTATTTTTTCTTCATAAGTCAAGATTCCTCCTGTGTAGTACAATTAAAAATAATATAACATAGGATAGAGAATTCTGGTAGTAAAATTTTACAGAGGATATAGGAGCAGGGATGATTACAAATGAATGGGTAAAGGAACAGCTTCGAATGAATGCGGAAGAGAAATTCAGAACATTTACCATGCGGCTGATGCCGGGGGTAGAAAATGTTTATGGAGTACGACTGCCAGTTCTTAGAAAAATGGCAAAGGCTGTCATAAAGGAGGACTGGAGGTCTTATCTGGATGCAGCCAGTGACGAAAGTTATGAAGAAATTATGCTTCAGGGAATGGTAATTGGCTATGCCCGTATGGAGCTTTCGGAGCTATTTACAAGAATGGATCATTTTATTGTGAAAATAGATAACTGGTCCGTGTGTGACAGTTTTTGTGCGGGACTTAAGATTACCAGGGAGCACAAGGCAGAGATGTGGAAGTTTCTGGATAAGTACCTGAAAAGCCAGAATGAATATGAGATTCGTTTTGGGGTTGTAATGCTTTTAGACTATTATACAGAAGCAGCATATCTACCAGATGCGCTTGGGTTTTTTGATAAGATCAGACATGAAGGATATTATGTCAGAATGGCTGTAGCCTGGGCGGTGTCCATATATTATATAAAGTATCCCACACAGGTTTTGGAATATTTAAAAGAAAATCAACTGGATAACTGGACGTATAATAAAGCACTTCAGAAAATAACAGAGTCGCTGCAGGTTGATAAAGAAACAAAAGCATATATACGTTCTTTAAAAAGGTAACTCCACAATTTAAAGTGTAAAAAGATATCGTTAAATTATTGACAATATATGGAAACAGTGCTATATTGATCTTAATAAAAGGGAGTAGCCAACACCGAAAGGTGATTCGAAATCGTCAGGACGATGTAAAACATCCGTATCGAATGAAATGTGCGAGACTTTTATTGTAGCATTGGTTGTTGCAATAGGGGTCTTTTTTTATACCCCGATGCAGCAAACACAAATTTCCGGAAGTGCTCAAAGCATGAAAAAGGAGGTGGAAAGTTGCAATGAATAAGAGCATTTCAAACTAATAACGATTCACACAAACAGGACAAAGGAGAAAAAATATGAATATGATTATGGATAACATTGGGATTTTCATCGTGGTGGCTGTGGTATTGATTTTAATTATTTTAATACTGGTAACCGGATATGTAAAGGCTCCGCCGGATACCGCATTTATTATTTCCGGACTTCGGAAAAAGATTATTATTGGTAAAGCCAGTATTAAGATTCCCGTATTGGAGAGACTTGATAAATTAAGCTTAAAACTGATTCCAATCGATGTGAAGACTTCCAGTTCTGTTCCTACCGCAGACTACATTAATATTCAGGTAGATGCAGCGGTAAACGTTAAAATAAGCAGCGAAAATCAGCGGCTGGGACTGGCGGCTGAAAACTTCCTGAATCAGAATACCCAGTACATAGCACAGGTAGCAAGAGAAGTTCTGGAAGGTAATATGCGTGAGATTGTAGGCAGAATGAGGCTTGAGGAAATGGTGGGTGACAGACAGAAGTTTGCGAATCTGGTCAAAGAAAATGCAGAGCCTGATCTGGCAGCCATGGGGCTTGACATCGTAAGCTTTAACGTACAGAATTTCACGGATAATAATGGAGTCATTGATGATCTTGGTATAGATAATATTTCCCAGATCAAGAAAAAAGCTGCGATAGCAAAAGCAGAGGCTGAAAAAGAAATAGCGGTTGCGAAAGCGGAAGCAGACAAACAGGCAAATGATGCAAAAATTAATTCAGACCGTGAAATTGCCATTAAGAATAATGAACTTGACATACAGAAATCAGCGCTGCAGAAAAATGCGGATACGAAACGTGCAGAAGCGGATGCCGCTTATGAGATTCAAAAAGAGCAGCAGAGGAAAACAATTGGTGTAACGGCAGCCGATGCAGATATTGCAAAAGAAGAAAAAGTGATTCTTTTAAAACAAAAAGAAGCAGAGGTAATGGAACAGTCCCTGGATGCACAGATCAGGAAAAAGGCGGAGGCGGACAGATACGAACGCCAGCAGAAAGCAGAAGCCGAATTGTTTGAACGTCAAAAAGAAGCAGAAGCAAAGAAGTTCGAGGTGCAAAAGGAAGCCGAAGCGCAAAAGTCAAAGGCTGAAGCTGACCGTTATTCCAGGGAGCAGGAAGCCCAGGGTATTCAAAGGGTTGGAGAAGCAGAGGCAGAGGCAATCCGGGCAAAAGGGCTTGCAGAAGCGGAAGCCATGGAAAAACGTGCAGAGGCTTATCAGAAATATAACAATGCGGCTATGGCACAGATGCTGATCCAGGTGCTTCCTGAAATTGCAGGTAAAATTGCAGAACCCCTGAGCCAGATTGACAAGATCACAATCATTGGTGGAGGCGAAGGCAGTGGAATTGACCCGGTTGCCGGAAATGTTCCCGCAGTTATGGCAAAGCTTTTTGAATCCATGAAAGAGACAGTTGGCATTGACCTGGGTGAAATCATGAGAGCCGATACCTACGATGCCAAGGTAAACCGCAATATCACAGTAGAGGGATTGGACAAGGCGGATGATATACAGCGGGCGCAGGCAGAAGCAGCTGTTGTAAGTGAAGCGATGAA
>NZ_JAWYAJ010000210.1:0-9243 GCF_034124845.1 Robinsoniella sp. | reverse complement strand
ACCTCTGGATGGAACTGCCTTATACAATGGCGGCATAGCTATATATACATGTCCTTCATAGATCAGATCCGGCATAAACCGGTAAAACAGGGTCAGCAGAAGTGTGCTGATATGGGCACCATCCACGTCGGCATCTGCCATAATAACGATTTTATTATAGCGCAGTTTCGTTATATCAAAATCGTTGCCATAACCTTCGGAAAAGCCGCAGCCAAAAGCATTAATCATTGTCTTAATCTCTGCATTTGCCAACACCTTATCTATACTTGCTTTCTCCACATTTAAAATCTTACCCCTGATTGGCAGAATCGCCTGATAATTACGGTCTCTTGCATTTTTGGCTGAGCCACCCGCAGAATCGCCCTCTACGATGAAGATCTCACACTGCTCCGGTTTACGGCTTTCGCAGTTGGAAAGTTTTCCATTGGAATCAAATGAATATTTTTGCTTTGTCAGCATATTCGTTTTTGCTTTTTCTTCGGATTTTCGAATCTTAGCAGCCTTTTCCGCACAGGAAAGCACACTTTTTAAAGTTTCCAGATTCCGGTCAAAATACAGCACAACTTCCTCACCCGTCACTTTTCCGGAAGCCTTCGCCGCATCCTGATTATCCAGCTTGGTTTTCGTCTGTCCTTCAAAACGCGGTGCAGGATGTTTGATTGAAATAACAGCCGTCAATCCATTTCGGATATCCGCGCCGGTAAAGTTCGCATCTTTTTCTTTCAAAATTCCTAATTCTCTTGCGTAATTATTCATTACGGTGGTGAAGGTTGTCTTAAACCCGGTCAAATGGGTTCCACCTTCCGCATTATAGATGTTATTACAAAAGCCCAGTACGTTTTCATGGAATTCATTCACATACTGGAATGCACATTCTACCGTAATTCCTTCCGACTCCCCTTTAAAATAAATAGGCTCATGAAGTGCCTCTTTATGTTGATTCAAGTCCTTAACAAATCCAATAATTCCATCGGGCTCATGGAATTCAATATGTTCTGTTTCTGCTCCCCGCCTGTCCTCAAATACAATCGTTAGCGTAGGATTTAAATAAGCAGTTTCGTGAAGACGGCTTTTTACTTCCTCCGCCGCAAAATTAGTCTTTTCAAATATTTCCGGATCCGGCAGGAAATTAATCAGCGTTCCTGTCTTTCTGGATTTCCCTATAATCGGCAGCAGACCATTTTCCAACTCAATAACCGGTATCCCTCTTTCATAACGGTCATGATGAATTGCACCTTCCCGGCTTACCTTAATATCCAGATACGTAGATAATGCATTTACGACAGAAGAACCTACGCCATGCAGCCCACCGCTTGTTTTATATACGGAATCATCAAATTTTCCTCCTGCATGAAGTGTGGTAAATACCAGACGTTCTGCTGACATTCCTTTCTCGTGCATCCCTACCGGAATACCCCGGCCATTGTCATTAACCGTACAGGAACCGTCTTTCTCCAGCGTTACTTCAATCCGGTCACAGAAACCTGCCAGATGCTCGTCCACTGCATTATCTACAATTTCATATATAAGATGATTGAGGCCTTTTCTGGAAACACTGCCTATATACATACCCGGTCTCTTACGAACTGCTTCCAGGCCTTCCAGTACAGAGATGCTGCTCGCATCATATGTCATCGTTTGCTTTGCCATTTTCATTATCCTTTCATAACTTAACATTTACCTAACCGCTATTATAACAACATCCTGATTAAAAATGCAAGTAAAAATCAAATCGTCGCTTCTTTCCCGTTTCTTCCCTGCTTTTTATCCGGCAGAAAAAAGAACCCCTACTTATTTAATAAGGGTTCCTTTTGGAAGTCAAAACCCCGCTGCAAGCAGCGGCGTCAAGGATTGCATCTTTTACATGGATCATAACCTTTGCTTATTAAATCATCTCTGCTTCCATTATAAGTCTGCTTATTGGAATCATTCATCTGATTGACTGAGGAACAGCCAGGCTTATGGAATTTGCCGGTATTTTTATTAATCATATAATCCATTCCCTTTGCCGGAGCCTCTGTTGCTGATTCACTGGTCTGTTTCTCACTCTGGCTGCTCTTTACTTCTCCTGAATTACCGTTTTTACTGTCTTTTGCGGTAGTATATTTCCACTTAATCGAACTGCCGTCACTGGATGCCACAATTGTTCCCAGTTCATCTGTCCTGAAATACTTAATTTTATTCTGAGTTAGCTTTTCCAGGCTTTCTTCATCCGGAAGTCCGTAATCATTATCTTTTCCTACGCTGATAACCGCATATTCTGGCTTTACAGCTTTTAAAAATGCATCCGTTGTGGACGTCCTGCTTCCATGATGGCTAAGTTTTAATACATCCGCTTTCAGATCGATCCCGGAATCCAGCATGTCTTTCTCTGAATCTTTTTCAGCATCGCCGCAGAGCACAAAACGATTATTCCCATTTTCCAGCTTAATCCCCACGGACCAGTTATTGTAATTATCACCATAGTCCTTCCCCTTTTCAGGTGAAAGTATGGTAAATTCAGAATCCCCCAGCTTGTATTTTTTCCCCGGAACAGGATTGGTTATACTTAATTTCTTCTTTTCAATTGCAGATAACACATCTTCAAAGGTCTTAGTCGTATGAGCTTTAGCCGGCATGATCAAAGTATCAATATCATATGTATTAATTACGGTATCTAAAGACCCAATATGGTCTTCATGGGGATGTGTCCCAATTACATAATCCAGCTTTTTCACACCCTGGTCATTCAGATAATCTATTATGGTGTCTGCATCATCATTATTTCCCGCATCAACCAGCATAAATTTCCCCGCTGACTCCACCAGTATACAATCCGCCTGGCCCACATCAATAAAGTGTACATTTAATTCTTTATTTTTGCTTTTGTCATTTTTGCTCTTGTCATTTTTGCTATTATCATCTTTACTTTTGTCATCTTTGCTTTCTGATGTCTGTTTATTGGAAGCAGAGGCACTTCCTGTCACTGCTTCCGCATTATTCGCTCCCAAAGCGCCGATTCCACCTAAAATAAAAACGATGGCAAACAGCAGCCCTAATATTCTCTTTGCGTTAGATCCTTTCATCTTTCTTTCCTCCCTTGTAAAAATGTTAGCAAAATTCTCTGCTTTGTGATGCACAGCACTATTGCTCAATTGCTGCCCCGCTGTCTTCCGTTACAGGAAATATTTTATCGATAACTTTATATTAGTTCCAAACCATAAATTTGTCCAGTGCTTTTCATTTTTGCTGATCACATGCTGCTAATACCTTAAAAACCCCCTAAAATACACACTGGAATTTAAAATTGTCGTAATTTGCAAAAAAATTTGAAAAAAATCAAAAAAAGTACTTGCAAAATTTTCTAAAATGGTATATGATATGCAAGTACCAAGCGATGAGGTCCGTTGGTCAAGCGGTTAAGACGCCGCCCTCTCACGGCGGAAACAGGGGTTCGATTCCCCTACGGACTGCTCTTTGGATAGTGGAAAATCTTAGTGTTAACTGAGGTTTTCCACTTTTTTTATACTTTGGTTTTTGATTGCCCTTGATTGCCTAAATAATCATGTAAATATTTATGCTTTTAGTTTAAGTGCATTTTCCATCTGTTCTTCCGTTTGATTCTTCGTATATCTGTTGAAGCAATAATTTCTGAGTGTTGTTCTCTCATCTTCATGCCCCTATGGAAATCAATGGAATGGTATTATTTATGGATAAAATTTGTATCGAGCTTAAAAAAGAAAATATTATCGTTCCAATGATTGGGATAAAAGCAAATGACAATATACTTGAAATAATACGGCAACAATAAACAATATTTGCAAATATTCTCATAAAAACAAAATAGTCATAAAAACGTAGTTTCATCTGAAACGGCTTTTATGACTATTTTCATACACATTACTTTACGGACTGTTCTCTAAAGTGGAATATCTTGGTCTTTACTGAACTTTTTATGGTATAGCAATTATCCATCTTCTGAATTCTGATTTGTTTTACAATTTATATCTCTTCCGAAGCAAATACCTCCCCCACCTGCTTTTTTTACTTGATACATTGCCTGGTCTGCTTTATAAAGAAGCTCCTCCGCAGTTACACCATCTTCAGGATAACATGCGATACCAATACTCGTATTACAAATAATATTCCCTGTTTTAAGATTCCAGGGTTTTTTGAAACGTTCAAATATATAATTTAATAAAGTTATCAAGCCTGACTCCTCTATGCTGCCATTAATGATAGCTACAAATTCGTCTCCCCCATTACGATAAATACAGTCTTTGAGGATTGGGATGCTATTAAAAAACTCACCCAGATTAACTAAAAATTCATCTCCCGCATCGTGTCCCAGTGAATCATTGATTGACTTAAATCCATCAATATCAAAAAACAGCACATATCCTTTTTCATTTTCGACCGCAAGATTTATACGTTTTTCACAGTCGGCAACTAGTAATCTGCGATTAGGCAGCTTTGTCAACGGATCATAGTTAGCCATATTTTTAATAATCTCTTCATTTCTTTTATTTTCTGTGATATCTGCACTGCTTACAACATGGGCAAGCCTTCCATCCACCCATCTAAAAGCCGCACTGAATACTCTGAACCATGCCCCATCAAAGTATCTCTGATAATTCCAGGAATAAATTTTAGTTGGATTGTTATGTTCGTCTATTAATTCCTTTTGAGGACAAAATTCACACTGACCAGTTGTTCCGGGAAAAAGAACTTCCCAACATTTTTTTCCTTCAAACGCGCTGATTCCACCATATGGCGCTGCCATTGATTTATTAACATAAAGGATTTCATGAGTATAAAAATCGTTGACATATATATCAATTCCGGTATTGTCTAATATACCTTCCAGTGATTTACGTGCAAACCCCAACTTATTTTGGTATAACCGGATACTGACATAACGTGATAACATATTTAAGATCGCAGTTAAACTTTCTAATTCATAATCATCTATTCGTATTTTCTCATGGATATCCAATAATACAATAAGACCACATATACTCGAATCCTCATCGAATAATGGCAAAATAATAACAGAATTTGCATAGAAATAGTGATTCAGCGCAAAATTAGTGGTAGAACATTTCGTTTTGCTGACATAAATGAAAGGCGCAGTTTTTAATTGACTACAGATTTCAGCCGAAATTTCTTCAACTAAAATATTCTGACGAACCTGCATATGACATGGATTGTAGTGTTCTTTTAAAGACAAAGAATTTTGAGGGTCATTTTCATAAAGAAGTCCACAGTCAAATAAAAAATTATCGCAAATAAGCTTGAGTGAGTGGATAATGGTTTGAGTATCAATTTTGTTACCAACGAGCAGATTGGCAAATGTTAAGATAATATCGTTTCTCATAGTATCCTCTATTTTTCATTCGTTATTTTTATTACTTATTTTACACAGAAATTCTTGGGAGCATGTTCGCTAGTTATCGTTTCAAGAATTATAGCAAATTAGCATAGAACAAGTCAATATGAAAGCTAAATTTCGTTGTCCAAAACGCTAAAATAAGGTTATCCTCTATCGTAGAATTGACAGTATTTTATTTAGGAGCTAAAATAAATAAAAAGACATGTTAGTTTTCATGAAACAATATAATGAAATCTTAGAAACGATTGAGGCCATCGCTGCCCATGAGCCCATGAATGCCAAGGCCCTTACCCAAGCATTAGGCATTACCAACGGTGCTGTAAAGAAAATCACGTTATAAACTTCAGAAAAGGGAAACACGGGCCTATTTGCTGTATGCAAAGTGTGGATTGCTCAAACAGAGAGCACTCGAAGATACCGATGAGTTTTCTAAATTGCTGTTGGATCGGATCTAGGGAAGGCGTTAATACATAATAGAATATGAGAGGTGATGGAAATGTATCATGGAATTGCTATTGCAGGTGGAAATGGCAGCGGGAAAACTACATTAGGCAGGCAACTTTCTGCTATGCTTGGATATAAGCATATGGATATTGAGAATTATTACTTCAGAGATTCTGTTATCCCATATGCAGATTCTCATACCAGAGAAGAAGTTCTGGCTCTTTTATCAGCAGATATTAAAAAGTACCACCGGTTTATTTTGTCATCTGTAAATTGTGATTATGGCAACACGATTAATGCCATGTATGATTGCATTATATATATAAAAGTACCGCTTGGAATAAGACTTAATCGCGTAAAGCAAAGAAGCATAAACAAATTTGGTGATCGTGTATTAGAAGGCGGAGACATGTACGAACAAGAACGGAAATTTTATGAATTTGTTGCAACTCGTACAATGGAAAAAACGGATACCTGGCTGCAAAGTATGAAATGCCCTATTATTTTTGTGGATGGAACAGAGCCGATTGCAAACAATGTAAAGTTGATAATAGAGATCATGGCAAAGTTTATGATTCTCTAAGACTCCCCAAAAAGGAAAAAACAAGATGCAGCATAATGAAAAGATATAGTAGTGAAGACTTATAGAAATGGAGAAATAATAAATGAGTTACGATAAAGTATATCAAATGAGTTTTTCAAAGATTTACCCCCTGCTGGTTAACAAAGCAACGAAGAAGGGACGCACCAAAGATGAGGTAGATGAGATCATCCGGTGGTTAACAGGCTATCGGCAAATAGACTTGGAAGAAATGCTGACAAACCAAATTGATTATGCCACCTTCTTCCAGAATGCCCCTGTTCTAAATGCTAACAGAGTGTTGATAAAAGGTTCCGTTTGCGGTGTACGGGTGGAAGATATTAAAGAACCTATGATGCAAGAAATACGGTATCTGGATAAGCTTATAGATGAACTTGCAAAGGGTAAATCAATGGATAAAATTTTGCGTAAATAAAATATATGACCAATAAAACAGGGAATTTACTTCAATAATAGTCGGCCAAAACTTATGAATAAGCTAGTTTTAGCTGCTGCTATTTCAATCTATAATACTTAATAATCGCATATATAAACAACCCAATCATGATTATAGAATATATAACAGATAACGCGGGGCTTATCTCAAAAGGTAAATAAGAATAACTTACGATTTCATTCCCGCTTATCTTATATCGCTGTGACGATGATAAAACTCCAAGTATAAGTAATAACCACCCAACCCATTTATTAAATGTTAACTTTCCTAATAAATAGATATTACAGCAAGGTATCCAAGCCATAGGAGTTGAATAACCATACATAACCTTATTCAATTTGCTTAATACTATTCCCACAACAACATAAACGGCAATAATAATAACTAATAAAATAATACAAACCAGTAGAAATAAATTTTTTGTCATCACTAAATCCTGAATCATATCAAATCTCCTTCTTTTTTAATCATTATACAATATAAAAAAAGAATTATTTTACATGTGTATTGAAAAGCAGAAAATTTGTCATGAATGATATACTTTTTCTGCCATCCATCTATCTAAGTATTTCTTTATATATTTTCCCCCTATAATATGGTATATTAAAACCATCATTCAGAGAGCAACCGAATATTTCATTATAAGTTTAAGGAGGTACAAAATATGAGCGAACCTTTACATTTTAAAACAAGAGATGAATTTAGAAATTGGCTGTCAAATCATGGCCAGGACAGCGAAGGTGTTTGGCTGTTGTTTGGAAAAAATAAGGAAATTGTAACCCTGAAAGCCAGTGATGCACTGGAAGAAGCTCTTTGCTTTGGTTGGATCGATGGGGTTATGAAGCGGATAGATGATCAGTCATATATAAAATATTTCTCACTACGCCGAAAAGGCAGCAAATGGTCAGAGAAAAACAAAACTCTGGTAGAAAGCCTGGAAAAGCGCGGAATTATGACAGATTTTGGAAGAGCTAAAGTTGAAGAAGCAAAGAACAATGGCCAGTGGGATTCTGCGGCGAAACCATCCGCTATTACAGATGAACAAATTGAATTGATATCGGAATTGCTGAAGGACAATGAATTGGCATATACAAACTTTCAAAATATGTCACCATCGGTGAAAAAAACTTATACCCGAGCTTATTTGGATGCTAAGACCGATGCCGGGCGTATCAAACGTTTAGCGTGGATGACCGCTCGTTTAGAGGAAAATCTAAAGCCGATGTAAAAGTATTGTAATTTTAGGACTAAAAGCCTTTCCTCTATCTCCCATCCCCACCGAGTTCATATCCAGTTGATCTCTTCATTTGATCTGTCAAATAGATTCATATTCACATTTTCAATTATAATATACATTATATTAATATTTATATTAAATATATTAATTTTTACATTGACATATTTAATATTGAGTATTATAGTTGTATTTAACATAACCATATATAGAAAGGTAGTGATGAGATGAAAAAGATCATTAGCCGCTGTCCTGTATGTAATCATGAGCTGACCGTCGCAAGACTAAAATGTGATTCCTGTGATACCGTGATTGAAAATAGTTTCAAGCTCAGCAAATTCGATTACTTGTCCGATGAGGAATTGTATTTTACAGAGACATTTATCAGGTGTCGTGGGAATATTAAAGAAGTGGAGAAAGAATTAGGTATATCCTATCCCACTGTCCGATCCAAACTGGATTCCATAATTAAGAAATTAGGATATGAATCGGGCCCTGACGAACAGACCTTGAAAAGAGATGAGATTTTAAAAGCTCTTGAAAACGGTGAAATAACAGCAGAACAGGCGATTGCCCAGTTAAAATAGTCTAAAAGGAGATTGATCATGGATGAAAGATTAAGAATATTAAAAATGGTAGAAGAAGGTACCATAACGGCTGAACAGGCTGCAGAACTGATGGCAGCTATGAATATTGATTTACCGGTTATGCCGGCTAAAGTTACTAAGTGCGGTTATGATAAAAAAATGTTTCGTATAATTGTAGACAGTATCTCAGGAGATAAGGTGAACATACAATTTCCTGTGGGTGCTATCAAAAAAATTCTGAAAGTAACCGGCAAGCTTCCTATACCGGAAAAGGATCTGGAAGGCGTAGATCTTAGCAGCATGATGGATGCCATTTCAGAATGTCTGGATGCTGAAATTGAAGGGGATTTTGTAAATGTGGAGGCAGCGGATGGAACAACCGTAAGAATATTTGTTGACAAATAGAGAAAGCTGATCCCTGACAAGGTAATTGTTAAAATGTGACTAAATACACCGGAACCATACATCTGTCTGGTTACAAGGATTATATCGGTAAAACTATAATTGTTTAGAGCAGTACTGCATAGATTGATTATCAATCTGATGCGTACTGCTCTATTTATTTTCCTT
>NZ_JAWYAJ010000209.1:0-56810 GCF_034124845.1 Robinsoniella sp. | reverse complement strand
TGGATCACAGACTGACAACAGAGCGGTTTGAAAGCACCGCAAAAATGTATTAGGAGGGACAGTGATGGAAAAAGTAAAAATAGGTATACTGGGACTGGGTGCCATAAGCGGCATTTATTTAAAAAATCTTAGCAGTGTGTTCCGAAATGTAGAGATTCTGGGAATCTATGACCTGATTGAAGAAAAGGCAGAAAAAGTACAGGAAGAGTACCATATTTCCAAGGTTTATAAAAGCATGGAGGAAATGCTGGACGATCCAAAGATCGAGATTGTGCTTAATTTAACCAGACCTCTTGAGCATTATCATGTTACAAAAGCGGCACTTCTGGCAGGAAAACATGTATATAGTGAAAAACCGCTGGCAACTACTTTTGAGGAAGGGCAGGAACTGCTGTCTTTGGCAAAAGAACGGAATTTACTCCTTGGCGGAGCACCGGATACATTTCTGGGCGCCGGAATACAGACCTGCAAGAAGATCATAGATTCCGGATTTATCGGAAGACCCATAGGTGCTGCGGTGTTTATGATCTGCCACGGACATGAGAGCTGGCATCCGGCACCGGAGTTCTACTACCAGACCGGAGGAGGCCCTATGATGGATATGGGACCCTATTACCTGACGGCACTTGTGAACCTTATGGGCAGTGTCAAAGGACTGACCGGAATTGCAAAGAAAAACTTTGAACAACGGTTAATCACCAGTGAACCTTTATATGGAAAGATCATTGATGTAGAAGTTCCGACTCATTATAACGGAATCCTTGATTTTGAAAATGGTGCCACAGCTACGATTACCACTACTTTCGATGTACATTATACGCAGCAGGCACGATTTGAGGTCTACGGAACAGAAGGGACCTTAATTGTACCAGATCCAAATACCTTTGGGGGACCGGTTAAGCTTCTCAGCGGAAAAGAGAATGAATATAAGGAAATGCCTCTATTATTTGACTACAGTGAGAACAGCCGGGGACTTGGATTGTCTAATATGGCTGATGCGCTGAGAGGAATTGGTGATTTCAGGGCAAATGGTGATCAGATGCTTCATGTATTAGAGATTATGACTGGTTTTGAAAAAAGCAGCAATGCCGGCAGTTATTTAGAGCTGGCAACAAGATTATCATAAATTTAAAGTTGAGAAAAACAGGAATTATCCTATGAAGATAGAGTAATTTCTGTTTTTTTATTGAAAAAAATAGAACCTATTAAAATAACCAGACAAATTGAAGAAACGGAAAGAGTGGTTTAGCAAAAGAGAACCGAGCAATTGGTTTTGTTATAGCAGAAAGCTGTCTGGCAGGCACTCTGCTAAGTGGTTTGATCGCATTGTATGCATTACAATATATCGGCTAATTAGACAAGTATAATCATTATAATACAAATAACCCGTATTATTGTACAAATCATAAAAAAATATAAACAAAAGAAAGAAATTTTTTAGTGAAAGTTCTTAAATTGTTCACAAATTCTTACTATTTTGTCCACGATCAAGGTTTATAATGCTATTATAGACTAAGCAGAGAGGAGGATGATTATATGACAAGAATTCCCGTTCATTTTAATACAGTCAATGATTTATTAAAATTTGTGAATATCGTAAGCCGCTACAATTATGATGTAGAGCTTAAATCCGGTGACTGTGTACTGGATGCCAAGTCCATTGTCAGTGCAATCGTGTTAAGCCCATCCAGTGATTTAGAGATGCTCGTTGATACAAATGATTGTCAGGATCTGGTAGCAAACGTTTCAGCATATGCATGAAAACCTGAGAATGGAGAAAAAAATAATGTATAATGGAATGATATAGCCTGAAGATTGGTGAAAACGTCAATCTTCGGGCTATTTTAATGTCTATTGATAAGTTCATAATAAAATGAACATATACTTATAAATACACTTGCCGGATCATCCTATTATTTGCTAGCGAAAGAATAACAAACTATGCTAAAAAATTACAACAAATTCCATGATATTTTTATAGATATTGCCATTATTTTCTATTAATATAAGAATATTATAAAAAATATAATGGAGGCGGAACTATGAGAAAGGTATTGAAAAAGACTATGTCTGTGGTGTTGGCAGCATCGCTTCTGGCAGGATCGGTGGGAGCAGTTGATGCAGCAGAAGTGAAAAGCAAAAGCGTCAGGCGCGGAAATGCCGATTATGTTTCCAATCAGGGGGAATTGATTACCACTCCTTTTGTGCAATTACCGGTGGGGGCGGTGCGTGCAAATGGATGGCTTGAAAACCAGTTGTTGTTACAAAAAGTGAATTTAACAGGAAATATGCATTTGTTTAATGATTATAACGAGGCTACCAGTGCATGGCTTGGGGCAGAAAACGGTGAAAGCTGGGAGAGAGGTCCTTACTATATGAGAGGACTTGTTGCGCTGGCATATGTGCTGGATGATGAGGACCTGAAGTCAGAGGCCCAGATGTGGGTGGAAGCAATTCTGAAAAGCCAGAGGGAGGACGGATCTTTTGGAGCAGGCAGCAAGACTGACTGGTGGGCGAAGATGCCGGTTCTGATGGCAATGCGGGATTATTATGAAGCAACCGAAGCAGCCGGAGAACCGGACGAGCGGGTACTTCCTTTTATGGAAAGCTATTTCCGGTACCAGCAGGCAGCACTGCCGAACAACCACTTAAGCAACTGGGCAGATGCCAGGGGTGGTGACAATATTGACAGTGTTTACTGGCTGTACAACAGAGTTTATGATGAAGCGGATCCCCAGTCATCGGATTGGCTGCTTGATCTGGGTAACATACTGGAAGAACAGACAACAGACTGGACAGGGCAGTATAATGATACCACGGTAAGGCAGCACGTGGTAAATACCAGCCAGGGCATGAAAACTCCCGCAGTATATTATCAGTATTCTAAAAATGAACTGGATAAGAATGCTCTTCAGAACGGGTTGTTAAACATGTCTATCGACCATGGCCGTGTAGACGGACTTCCCAATTCCGATGAAGCAGCAAGAGATAACCGCAGTACCAGAGGTACTGAGAACTGCGGTATTGTGGAAGGCCTGCTTTCCTCAGAGATAGCAGAGAAAGTGCTGGGTGAGGCATGGATTGGTGACCGGATTGAAAAATTGGCATATAATGCACTTCCGGCTGCTTATACACCGGATATGTCCGGACATGTCTACTATGTCCTGCAGAATCAGGTCATGGCAACCCTGGGTAACCATGAATTTGATTGTGATCATGGTGACAGTTCCGCATTCGGAGCTCCGCTGGGATTCGACTGCTGCTATTCCAATACCCATATGGGCTGGCCGAAATTTGTTCAGAATATGTGGATGGCAACCGAGAACAACGGACTTGCACTGACCGCTTACGGACCAAATCAGGTTAAGGCTAAAGTAGCGGACGGAAAGACAGCTGAATTTGTACAGCAGACGGATTATCCGTTTAAAGATGCTGTACACCTGGATTATAAGGGTGAAACGGCTGATTTTGAACTTCAGCTTCGCATTCCGGAATGGGCAGTGGATCCGGTTGTGAAAGTAAATGGTACAGTGGCTCAAGGCGTAGTGAACGGAGAATATTATAAGGTAAACCGGGAATGGAAAAAAGGTGATACCATTGATCTGGTGTTCCCAAGTGAGATTGAAACATCATCCTGGTACAACGATTCTGTTGCTGTAGAAAAAGGGCCGCTTCTGTACGGACTTAAGATAGAAGAGGACTGGCGGGTAGAGGAAAGCAATGATGCCAGAGAATTAAAGGTAGAACATCAGGCACAGTCTCCCCTGCGAGAAGTATATCCGGCATCTCAGTGGAATTATGGATTAGTTGTAGAAGATGGATTTGAAGTTTCATATGCGGATGAGGTGGCGCTGCAGCCATTCAGCACCCAGACGGCACCGGTTACCATCAAAGCTACCGGACAGTTAATTCCTGAGTGGACCTATGATGGAAATATTGCAGGACCTCAGCCATATGGTGCAACACCGGCAGATGAAAGCTTACAGACGGATATAGAATTAATCCCTTATGGCAGCGGCAGACTGCGTATATCCCAGTTCCCCGCAATTGGAGAACCATACACAGATGTTGTGAGAGCAGAAGGCGACAGCAGCAAGATCAATCATTTGGGTAATACTTATCAGGAATTTAAAAATATTATGGTACCGGCTGCGCAGAACTATACATTAACAGTAGAAGGAAGCGGGCAGGGAGAGGTTATTGTAAATAATAAAGCCAGAGAGGCAATTGATTTAAGTTCCGGTTCGGCAACATTGGAAGGACTGAAAAATCTAATATCTGACGGTAACTTCAAATTTACGAACGGTCATTATAATAACCTTCGTTTTACCGATGGACTTCAGGTTGACAGATTGGTTGTTACACCGGTAAACATGGAAATTACGGGTATTAATATTGAAAGCTATAGCCGTACAGATGATTACATTAAGATTAATACCAATTTAAATGCTCAGGAGACACCATATGAACTTCTGTATAAGACAACGGAAGAAGGGGATTTCACCAACAGCATTATCGGATTTGAGTCCCAGACTGCGTATATTACAGGCATTGACCCTGGACAGGACTATTATGTTCAGATCGTTGCAAAGGTTCACGGAGAAGATAAAGCAAGTGATGTAATCGTATTAAAGGCAGAAGAAGTCAACGGTGGCGGATTAAAACCAAATCCAGGTGCGCCCAATGCCCAGTATTCCGGATTCACAACCCTTAATTATATGGAGGATGGATCAGCAGGATGGGTTAAGTATGATCCAGGTAATAATATCAGATATATTCAGGATGAAAATGAGGGCAGAACGGTAGCGAAAATTGGAAAAAATGAAAGAGCTAAGATGACTTATGAGCCGGCTGACGGTTCGGCGCAGAACTGGACGGATTATGTAGTTACCGGAACGGTTTCTGTTGATGAAATGTCAAATAATAATGCAGGTATTATCTTCCGAGGCAGCAATTTCGGCAATGATCCGGATGCTTATGCAGGATATTTTGCTGGTATCGGAAGAGTTGATTACAATGATGGTAACGTCCATGGACTGGGACTTATGATTGGATACGCAGACGGACAATGGCATGACATTAAGGGATTTTCCATGCCGGAACTTCAGACGAATACAAAGTATGATATTAAGGTTGTAGCGTTTGGAGACCAGTTTGCTGTTTATTTAAAAGCTCATAGCGATGCAGATTATGAATTTATTGCAAAATTCAGCGATTCCAGATTCTCAAAAGGAACGATTGGTTTCCGCTCCTACAATGAGGCATTTACCGCTTATGGGGTGGATGTGAGACCGGTTGTGCAAGAAGATCTGGGGGTATTTGAGGAAACTGAGGAAGAACCGGGAGAACAGCCGGGTGAAGTTCTTTTCTCAGATGATTTTAACGATGCACAGAAATCCCAGGAGAATTGGGTAAAGGTACCGGAACAGGCGAATATCCAGTTTGTTGATGAAAAAGTTGTACTTGGATCAAGTTCAGATATGAAGCTGGTAACAGCAGAGCAATATCAGTGGAAAGATTTTGTTTATGAAGCAAATGTTACACTGCGGGGAGAGGGTCAGAATGCAGGTCTTATTTTCCGGTCTTCCAAAGAAGAAAGTGGCGCAGACAGCTATAATGGTTATTACTTTGGTATTGGCTATAGTAAGGGTAAAGGAAGTTTTGAAGTTGGAAAGGCTGCTGATAAAAAATGGAACGGCATAAGCGGAACAGTGGAATCGTCACTGGTAAATCAGGATCAGGCACATCACCTTAAGGTAATTGCCTACGGCTCCAAATTGAATTTCTTCATTGACGATACAAAGGTATACTCTATTGCCGACAGCGCCCATAAGATGGGGCGCGTTGGTCTTCGCGGGTATAACAGGCAGTTTGAAGTAGACGACATCAATGTACGTACCCTGACGGAAGAAGAAAAAGAGTTATATTCAAAGATTGAAGTAGAAGAAATTGCAATTACGGCGGAACCTTTCCAGGATGGATTCCAGATTACATATCCGAAGACAGCTGCAGCTTCTTACAAGGTACAATATGGCACAGAACCCGGTGTGTATACAAACGAGTTTGTAGATGTAAAATTCAATAATTATAAAGGCGGCGGCGTATTTACCAAAGATAAAGTTGCATTTGGGGTACCGTTAGATGGTACCTATTATTTCAGACTGGTAGGCTTATCATCCGGACAAATCGTGGTAGCAGAGTCCAACGAATTAATGATGGAGACCGGATACCGTGAAGATACTTCAGCAAATGCACAGAGACTGGATGAAACAAAAACACTGGTGTCTGGAACAGATACTTCAAAAGCAAGACCGGATGACCTGGCGCGCCTGAAAACAGCCATTGCAGATGCGGAAGCACTTCAGGCTGCAGAGGGAAATCAAATGGATTATGATCTGGCATCCAGCCTGCTGACGATTTCTAAATATGCAATTGACAATCGTGCAGCAGAACCAACGGATCCGGGAGAACCAGAAGAACCGGAAGAAACAGAACCGGAAGAAACAGACAAGCCGCAGGAAACAGACAAGCCACAGGAAACAGACAAGCCGCAGGAAACAGAAAAACCGCAGGAGACCGAAAAACCAGTGGTACCATCCAAACCGGTGAAAAAGAATCAGACAATCAGTGCCAGGAATATTTCAAAAATATATGGAACTAAGCCTTACAAATTAAATGTAAAGACAAATGGCGATGGAAAGCTTTCTTACAAGTCTGATAATAAAAAGGTTGTTACCATCAGTTCTTCCGGTAAAGTTACCGTTAGAAATTACGGAAAAGCTAAGATTACCATTAAAGCCGCTGCTACCAGCAAATACAATGCTGCATCCAAGACAATCATATTCGAGGTACGTCCTAAAAAGGCAGTGATTTCTAAAGTAACAGCAGAAGGCAAGGGCAGAATGCAAGTAACTTGGAGAAAAGATTCCAGGGTAACCGGATATCAGATCGTTTATGCAAAGAACAGTAAATTTACAAAAGGAAAGAAATATTTCAGCGTAAAAAATGCAAAGACCATCACGAAGACGGTATCCAAACTGAAAAAAGGAACGAAATACTATGTAAAAGTGAGATCCTATAAGACTGTGAAAAACCAGAAATACTATAGCAGCTATAGTAAGGTGAAGACGGTTAGAATAAAATAGGTGGAGAAAGAGCAGGAGCTAATGAACGGAGCCTGCTCTTTTTTTGTCAAAAATTATGATCATAGGAAGATTCGATGAGAGAAAAGTTTTATGAAATAATACTTCTGTAAATACTCCATGTATGATATGTAAATGCTGAATTTTAGTTGTAAATACTATATTCTATAATATCAATACGGCAGGCTTAAATTTAAACGGAAAGTGAAATAGGCATAACCAATCGGTTAAGAAAAAAGGAGGTAGAATTATGCTGGAATATCAATTAAGGATCGAGAATCAAACATCACCGGTCGGCCTGGATGTGACCAGACCAATGTTGAGTTGGAAAGTGATTACCCAAGAGACAAACTGGATACAGGAAGCATTTCAGATAGAGGTTTATTTTTGTAAAGATGGGAAAGAGGGAGAAGGGGTTCTGATCTGGGACAGCAAAAAGTGCACCGGCAGCCAAATGAGCGCTTGCTATGAAGGAATAGAATTGCGTTCTGGTATGAAATATTATTTTCGTGTCCGAAGCTGGAAAAAGGGCTGTGAATCAGCAGAGATACCATATAGTAAAGCGGCATTTTGGCGCATGGGAATTTTGCATCAAAATGAGTGGAAAGCAAAATGGCTGGGTGTATCCGGTGATGTGAATTCAAATCCGGTGTATGAAAAGAAGATTCATATAAAAAAGCCGGTGGAAAATGCAATTGTATATCTCTGCGGTCTGGGCCATTATGAGTGGAGTATTGACAGCAAGAAGGTCGGAGATGCGGTTCTTCAACCTGGGTGGACTGATTATAGAAAGACCTGTTTTTACAATACATATGATGTTACAAGAGAGGTGTCAATCAGGTCGGACCATAGAATTAGTGTATGCCTGGGAGATGGCATGTACCACACCGCGGCTGGGCAAAAGGGCAGGTATGTTTATTTTGAACGTTCTTTTGGCAGGATGAAGTTCCTGTTTCAGATGCATATTCAGTATCAGGATGGAGAAAAAGAGCTGATAATCAGTGATGAGAGCTGGGAGCAGAGACCGGGACCCATTACGTTTTCTGGTATTTATGGTGGAGAGGATTATGATGCCAGATTAGAGATGGAAAATGGAGAAGAATTAAATAGCTGTCCGGCTGAAATAGCAACGCCTCCCCAGGGAAAATTAACTGCTCAGAAAAATCCGCCCCTAAAGGTGATGGAGCGTCTAAAGGCCGTGGATGTGAAAAAAACTGCTTCCGGATATCTCTATGATTTTGGGCAAAATTTTTCGGGATTTGTCAGAATGACTGCTTCCGGTGACCCGGGACAGGAAGTCATAATGATTCCCGGAGAGTTACTAAATGAAAATGGAGAACCGGATCAAAGTGTAACCGGAAAAGATTATTACTGGAAATATACCTTTGGAAATAAGCGAGAGGTGAATTGGCAGCCACGTTTTACCTATTATGGGTTTCGGTATGTACTGGTAAAAGGAGCAGCACCTATAAACGATATGATAATAAAGGATAGGGGAAGTGCGGCTAATTTATTGGAGCTGACAGGGGAATATATTTATCCCGATATAAAAAAAACGGGTAATTTTTCCTGCTCCATAAAGTTGTTTAATCAAATCCACCACATCATCCGGCAGGCCATGGTCAGCAATATGAAAAGTGTATTGACAGATTGTCCTCACAGAGAAAAATTCGGGTGGCTGGAGGAAGCACATCTTATAGGGCCTGCACTGCTGTTTAATTATGACCTGAAAAATTTGTATCAAAAAATTCTGGAGGATATGCGGGATGCACAGCATGACAATGGGCTTGTGCCGGACATTGCACCTGAATATATTACCTTTGGGTATCATGAGGGGTATGTGGACTCACCAGAGTGGGGAAGTGCGGCAATTCTGATCCCCTGGTATTTGTATCATAAATATGGTGAACTGCGGATATTAGAAGAGAACTACGGTACCGCTGTCCGCTATATTACATATTTAACTGGCAGGACACATCATTATGTGCTGCATCACGGGCTTGGAGACTGGTGTGATGTGGGCGTCAGGGCACCCTTTACCCAAAATACACCTGTTCCAGTAACCGCTACCTGCATGTATGGAATTGACCTACGGATCATGGAACAGATTTCAAAAATTCTTGGAAAACATCAGCAGAAAGAGTATTATAAGAACTTATATCAACAAGTTAAGGAGGAGTTTAACCTGCAGTTTTTTGATGATCAGACCAGCCATTACGCGACCGGAAGCCAGACAGCACAGGCTATGGCATTAATGGCAGGATTTGTAGATAAATCATATGAAGAAAAAGTACTGGAAGAACTGGTATTAAATATACGTGCAAACCAGAACGGTACAACTTCTGGAGATGTGGGACATCCCTATGTTCTGGCAGCATTAACCAGGTATGGAAGGTCAGATGTGGTGTATGATATGATGAAGGTGACAGACCGACCGGGGTATGGGTATCAGGTTAAATGCGGAGCAACAACCCTGGCGGAAGAATGGGACGGACCGAATGTGCATCATCCTCATGGTTCCCAGAATCACTTTATGTTGGGAAGCGGGGACGAATGGTTCTATACGGGCCTTGGCGGAATCTGTCTGGTCCGTGAGGAAAATCCGGTGGGAAAAATTAAAATACAGCCGTACTTTCCCAAAGATATGGAATGGCTGAAGGTATGGCATGATCATCCTTACGGAAAAATAGAAGTATCCTGGAGACGAATAAATACAAAGATAGAGTTGATGATAACGCTTCCTCCCAACACCTCAGGAGAAATTATACTGCCTGTTTTATCCTCGGATCTGGTCAACAGAAAAAGTATAGAAAATGAAGGAAAGGCAGAGGATTATGGGCAACATTCTAAGATATATGCAGGAAGCGGAAAATGGATCTTTATCTTTGAGGATCAGATATGTACCATCAATCCGATACCTGCTCATAACATCAATGAAAAGTACATGAATAACCTGTAGATTCTGCATGGGAATATAGGCATATATCCGCTATACTGGCTGTACAGACATCATGAAACAAATAATCAAGTAAATTCGTATAACACTTAATTATTTGAACAAATCTGTATGGGGATTGTTAATTAAACACGATCTAAGGAAAAATGTTAGGAGGAAAAAGGATGAAAAGCAGAAAATTTATGGCTCTTTTGCTGGGAGCATCGTTAACCATCGGTACACTTGCTGGCTGCGGGGGAAGTGAGAAAGAAACCGCAAAAACAACAGAACAGGCAGCAACAGAAGCATCTGATAAAGGTGAGGATAAATCTGAAGAAACCAAAACAACGGATGGGACAGAGGGAATATCTCAGGATTCCGGCAAGGCACTGGATTATGAGGGGGTTACGCTCAGCGTGGTACTGGCACAGGGCTGGGATACGCCGGGAAGAGAGGCATTGTTCCAGAAATATACGGATAAGACGGGTGTACAGTTTGATGTTCAGATGCTGCCGGATGATATGGCATCCGAATTAATAAAAACAAAGTTTGCAACAGAGGAATTGCCGGATATTATTTTGAACTCCGGATCCGTGATTGAGCATACTTATATGCTGCCTGATGAGCGTCTGGTGGACCTTACAGAAGAGGCCTGGACAGATCAGCTGATCAGTAAGGATTCATTTATGGTTGACGGAAAAATCTGGGGAATCCCACTTGGCGGCCAAGGATTTTTCGCTTTTGCAGTAAATAAAAAGGTGTTTGCAGATAATGGGCTGGATATTCCAACATCCAAAGAAGAACTGGAACAATGTTTTGAAACGTTAAAGAAAAATGGAGTACAGCCGATGTATCTGGCTTCCAAAGACCCCTGGGTAGTGGGAAATATGACCAGCGGAGGCATTCAAAAAGCATTGGATAAAGATCCGCAGCTCATTGAAAAATTAAATAAAAATGAGGTGAAGTATCAGGACATACCTGGAATGGTAGAAGTGCTTGAAGACCTGAGAAGATGGAATGAAGCCGGATATCTGGGTGACAATACTATGGCAGATTCCTGGGATGGGGAGTATCAGGCATTTGGAGAAAATAAATGCGGGGTAACAATTGGATTGACAACCTGGGATGTCACAATGGAAGAAAAATATCCTGGTTCCGCGGAAAATATGGAGCTGATCCCATTTTATATTGGAGACTCAGACACTTATTTTGCAGGTACTACCGCACAGTGGTATATACCCAAATCCGGAAAATACGTAGACATTGTAAAGGATTTCTTTCAATTTGCAGCAGAGCAGGAAAATCTAAATGCGTTTTATGGTGCCATGGGTGAAGCTTCAACACCATGGAAAGATGTAGAGGTAGACTGCCTGGCACCTACCAAACAATTAATAGAGAAATTAAACAGCGGTGAATACAGCTATCATTTTGGTCATAATTCACTCGTTCAGGGACAGGACTTTGACGGACTCTGTAAACTCGCACAAGAGGTGCTGATAGGTAACAAGACTGCACAAGAGGGAGTAAAGGAGTACGATCAGATGAGAGCCCAGATAGCAAAAGCGCTCGGACTGTCTGGTTTCTGACAGGTCAGGTGTAAGAATCTGAAAGCTGGGGGAGGAGGCGTAAAGCTTTTGCCCTCAGTTTTCTTTCAAAGAAAGAGGGGGTTACATATGAATGCCAAGAAAGTGTATCCGAATTACTTTTGGTTTATTCCATTGCTGATTTATACAATGATATTTATTATTCCCAGTATTCTGGGGCTGCTATATTCTTTTACAAACTGGACCATCTATTCTTCTACTAAGACCTTTTGCGGACTTGACAACTATAAAAATCTGCTGGGGGACAGCTTGTTCCGCATGGGATTTAAAAACACAATTATATTTACCTTATTTACCACTGCTGCTAAAGCAATAATAGGTTTTGCATTGGCACTGGCACTGAATGCCAGGATACCGACTAAAAATACTTTAAGGACAATTTATTATCTGCCAGCTATTTTCAGCAGCCTGATTGTAGGCGTAGTATTCCGTTCCATATTAATGCCCAAGACGGGGCTTTTAAATACATTTTTAGGGATGTTTAGCCTGGGACTGTCAGCCAATGACTGGCTGGGACAACCCTCTACAGCAATGGCTGCGGTTATATTTGTAGAGATCTGGAGAGGAGCTGGATACTGTATGGTACTTTTTCTGGCTGGTCTGCAGGGAATCTCCAGTGAATATTACGAAGCAGCTACTATTGACGGGGCGGGCGCCTGGCAGAAATTTAAGTCTATAACTGCACCACTTATGATGCCTACTTTAAATACGGTTATTTCCCTGAGCATTATCGGAGGATTAAAGGTTTTTGATATTGTCATTGCGTTGACAAAAGGCGGACCGGGGCTGTCGACAGAGGTATTGAGTACCACAGTTTATAAATATCTGGGAAATGGAGCTATGGGAACCGGAAGCGCCGCCAATATGTGTTTGACCGTGTTTGTCGTTCTTGTATTTGCCGTGGTTAATTATGGGCTGGGAAGAATGGAGGTTGATCAGTAATGAGACGTATAAAGATTAACAGAATGATTCTAACCGTTATACTTTGGATTTGCAGTCTGTCTATTATCTTTCCACTGCTTCTTGTGGTGATTAATTCTGTAAAAACAGCTGCGGAGTCCGACATCATGAGACTGACCCTGCCAGAAAGCCTGATATTTGAAAATTTTTCCATTGTACTCAGTGAGGGAAGGGTATTCTCATCTTTTTTAAATAGTGTTATCATTACGGTATTAAGCGTGGGATTATCAGCAGTTCTGGGAGTGATGGCAGCATTTGTACTGGCCAGGAACACAAGCAGACTGAACAGAGCGGTGCGAAAGTATTTTCTTCTGGGGCTGATTGTACCTATGCAGTTGATTTCGTTGATTGAGGTATTAAAAATATATCATCTTTATAACAACTATTTGGGTCTGATTCTTGTTTATACAGCCATATTTCTCCCAATGACCATTATGCTTTCTTATGGGGCTGCCAAAGCTCTTCCAAAGGAGATGGATGAAGCAGCAGTGACAGACGGATGCGGACCGTTAAGGTTATTTTTCTCTGTAATCATGCCGCTGTTAAAACCGGTAGTGACTACAGTATGCGTGACTCAGTTTATGTTTATCTGGAATGACTTCCAGTTTCCGCTTTACTTAATTACGGACTCTAATAAATGGACATTGGTTTTAGGTGTTTATGGCTTTTTGGGGAAATTCTCATCCCAGTGGAATCTGGTTTGCGCCCATATTTTAATTTCAAGTCTGCCGGTTGTGTTTGTTTATCTGTTTGGACAGAAATATATTGTGGACGGCATGGTTGCGGGAGCTATTAAAGGATAATTTTATCAGGATGGGGGAAGCAGTTTGTTTCGGAAAATAAGTTACCAGAAAAAGACGTTGTTTATTTACACTGCATTGGTCATTACAATATTTGTAGTATTCATTGTCATATATGGTTTCGCACAAACCAAGAATATGAAAGATATTACTGACAGCTCAATTGAGCAGTTGTCGGTAAAGGCGGCTTCCCAGTTTGAAAGTATTTTAAATGATATGAGTGATATTACACTGGGATTAGCTGCCAATGAAACGGTCCATGAAATATTGGAAATGGTAAACCGGTCCAGTGACGAGGGTAACTATTTTCAAAATCATCCCGAAGAAAAAAGAAAGATACAGCGTGAGATAGCCGGTGTGAGCGGAATGCGGTTTGAACATAAAAGCTTTGATGTAATGTCTGCTAATTTTGATCTGTTAAGCCTTAATATCTATCCGGAACAACTGCCGGAGAAAAGCAGGATTCGGGAAATAGACTGGGTTAAGTATATGACGGAGAATCGGCAGAGTAAATTAATCCTCCCTGTGGGCAGAGATGAGTATGGTCGTACACAGAATGAGGTGTTTTCATTTGTAAGAGTGATACAGGATGAATTTGAACGTTATGGAATGGTAGATGTACAGTATGAAAAGAAACTGCTGGATGACATTTTTAAGGTAAAGCTGCAGGAAAATGAGATGCAGGTAATTGTTCTTTATAATAATGAATTGTTTTACGCTACCGAGGGCGCACCTTTACAGGAACTGGAAAATCTGGACGATACAGCATATACCATAAGCAGCCAATTCCTGAATAACTATGAAATGAAAATTTTTATGCTGGCAAGAACTTCAGATTATATGAAACCCGTCTATGACACAGTAAGAACAATTATTGTTTTAGGCGTCATTGTACTTAGCTTTATTATTTTTGTCGTTTATATTATTTCCTATAATCTGAACAAACCCATAAGGGAATTGAGAAATTATATAGATCATATGGACTACTTAAGCCTTTCATTGGATTTTAATGCGGACAGTTCCAATGATGAAATAAAATTGCTGGCAAATGCTTTTGAGAATATGTTCGAAGGTATTAAACGTACAAGAGACGAACTGATCGAAGCGCATACCCGGGAAATAAAAGCAAATTACGATGTCCTTCAGGCACAGATTAACCCTCATTTTATACATAATATACTGTCGGTCATCGGAATGATCGGTTATGAGAAGAATGCACCTGAGATTATGGATATGTGTGCGGCGTTAACCAGGATGCTTCAATACACTACCCAGACCGGGCAGAGAACAACGGTAGTCGGTTTAGAGTTTGAACATGCAAGAACATATCTGCAGCTAATGAAATACCGTTATCTGGACATTTTAGATTTTCAAATTGAATTGGATGAGGAAATGGAGCAGGTTGAGATTCCCAAGTTTGTATTGCAGCCGGTGGTGGAAAATTGTTTTCAGCATAGTTTTGTAGATTCTGAAAAACCAGTTTACCGCATCTGTGTAAAAGGAGCCATAACAAAGGATGGATGGGAAATCTCGGTAGATGATAATGGATCCGGATTTACAGAGGAGTCTGTCCGGGAACTAAATAAACAGTTTCGGGGAATAGAGGAGAGAATTAAAAGCAGAAGTAAGATTCCTGATATGCAGATAGGAGGATTGGCGTTGAATAACACTTATGCCAGACTCTTTATTTACTCCGGTGGAGAAATAACATTAAGGGTAGGAAGCAGTTTTATGGGAGGCTCCTGTGTGGTGATTGCAAAGAGTCATAAGTCATAATAAACTGAAGGATGATGGAGAGAATTAGCGGATGATGAAAGTTATCGTTGTAGAAGATGAGCCGGCGATTCTTGCAGGAATTGTGCGGATGATAAAGAACCTGGAACTGGATATGGAAGTCAGAGGGAGCTTTCGAAACGGAGAGCAGGCACTTGCCGGAGCGGAAAAAGATCTTCCTGATATTGTTATCACCGATATCAGGATGCCTGTTATGAATGGGCTGGAGCTGATTGAAGAAGCGCAAAAAAGATACGAGGGTATAGAGTACGTGGTATTAAGCGGTTTCAGTGAATTTGCCTACGCCAGGGAAGCAATCCGATTCGGGGTGGACAGTTACATTCTCAAGCCGCCGGTGCAGAGTGAACTGCAGGATACACTGAAAAGACTTTCAGATAATATCGAAAAGAGAAAACAGAAAGTGATTTGTGAGGAATTGCAAAATGTCATTTTTAACGGTGTGTATGAGAAGGATGTTTTAGAAAAAAGATTTGAAGGCTATAACTGCTGTTATCTTCTGTTGGTGTGTGTGGGTGCATTTTCCATGCGTGCAGAAACTTTGATCCGGCCTCTGAGTGAAATATGGAATTCCGGCTCTATTGGAACGAAGCTGAAAGGAAGGGCAGATAAGGACTGGAAATACTATGTGTTTGATTCTAAGGCCGGAAATGAAAAGCTGGTTTTTCTGGCATCAAAAGATGATAGTATTGTACCGGTAAAACATCTAGTCAATCAGTTGGCGGGTTATGAAAAGCTGCTGGAAATGCCTGTAAATATTGTTCTGAGTGAAGCATTTTCAGATACAAAGGAGCTTGGAAAAAAGTATCGTGATATCCGTTTCTGCATGAGCAACCAGGCGTTGATTGGAAGAAGCCATATGACGATTATGGGAGAAGAAGTGTTGCCGGAAGCTTATATTGCAATTGGAAATCAGGAAAAAAACCGTTTGTCATCACTTCTGGAAAAGGATGATTTTAAAGGAATTATAAAATGTTTTGAACAGCTGTGCAGTCAGTGGAAGAAAAATAAAATTACTCAGATTAACTGTGAATTCAGTATGAAATACTTTATGTCTGAAATTTACAGGCATTATCCGGGGTTGCAGCAGGAATATACGATGGAACAGCTGTTATACGAGATTGAAGCTATTATAGGGGGGACATTATCCTATGACGGACTGCAGGAGAGTATGGAGTCATTAATTGAAAAGATAGGAGAAAAAGCAAGAAAGTCTATGCAGAATAAGACCCTTGAGGATGTTGTGGAGCTGATGTATGAGTACATCTGTACACAATATGCCCAGGGATTGACGGTGGAAGAATTTGCTTCTAAATACGGCTATAATGCAACCTATGTAGCCAATCAGTTTACGGCAATTAAAAAAATATCCCCGAACAGGCTGGTTACAAATGTTCGTATGAACAAAGCGAAAGAATTGCTGAAAAGTTCGGATTACCGTTTAAAGGATATTGCAGAGATGATCGGCTATCATGATGTATCCTATTTTAGCAGGATATTTAAGGAGTCAGTGGGGATAAGTCCCAGACAATACAGAGATGATGTGGATAAGTAGTATGGCAATGTAGAATGCTGTATGGAGGAGGTATAGGATGTCTGTTTATTTTGGTGTTGATTATTACCCGGAGCATTGGCCCTGGGACCGTCTGGAGACAGATGCACAACTTATGGAGAAACTGGGAATACAGGTAGTACGTATGGGGGAATTTTCCTGGGCAAAATTTGAACCTAAAAAGGGAGAGTTTCATTTTGAGTGGCTGGATAATGCGGTGAACCTGTTGGCGGGGTATGGAATAAAAAGTGTAATCGGTACGCCTACCGCGGCACCTCCTGCATGGATCATAGAGGGTGACCCGCAGATATTGCCGGTAGATGAAGCAGGTGAAGTGAAGGGATTTGGAGGACGGCATCATGACTGTCAGAGCAGCCCGGTTTACCGGGAGCACATCAGGCGGCTTGTAACAGCAATGGCAGAGCACTATAAGAATAACACCAATGTAATTGGCTGGCAGATTGATAATGAACTGGGCAACAGCCATGAGAAGCTTTGTATGTGTGATTCCTGTAAGGAAGCTTTTCACAGATTTCTCCAGAAGAAGTATGGATCTGTGGAACGGCTGAATCAGGAGTGGGGAACTGTGTTCTGGAGTCAGAACTACACCCATTTTGGGCAGATTCCGGTGCCCAGGACTACGCCTACGGTGCACAGTCCGTCTCTGCTGCTGGACTGGAAGCGTTTTTGTTCACATCTGATCGTTGATTTTCAGAACTTTCAGGTAAACATCATAAGAGAAATATGCCCCCATCAGCAGATTACCCATAATCTGATGGGGCTTTATGACAAGACAGACTATTTTGAACTGGCAGCAGAACTGGACTTTGCATCAAATGACCAATATCCTACAGGTTATTACTTTGACCCGCCAGGCCAGCCTGACTTTGAAATTTCTGCGTGTCTGGATTTTATAAGAAGCGTGAAAAAGAAAAACTTTTGGATGATGGAACTGGAATCCGGTCCTACCGGAGGTGCATTGGTTGGAAGAATGCCAAGACCCGGACAGTTGAAGCTTTGGACCAGCCATTGTGTTGCGCATGGAGCGGATACGATTGTGTATTTCAGATGGAGGACCTGTCTGTTTGGAGCGGAGCAGTTTTGGCATGGAATTCTGCCCCACAATGGGATTCCGGAGCGAAGATATTTTGAGATTCAGGAGACGATCGGGGGACTGCTGCCGGTGATGAGAGATATCAGCGAGATAACCGTTAAACCCAAAGCTGCAATTCTGTTTTCCTATGATCAGGACTGGGCTTTTCAGATTCAGCCCCACCATCCAGAGCTGAATTATGTGGATCAGGTTAAGAAATATTATCGTGCTTTTTACCAAAATAATGTTCCGCTGGATTTTATCAGCGAAAAAGAGAACATGGAAGATTATAAGGTGGTAATTGCTCCCTTACAGTTTCTGATGGATTCTGTATTGGAAGAAAAGTTCAGAACCTATGTAAAAAATGGCGGGCATCTGGTTTTAACAATGCGCACCGGGGTGAAAAACCGAAATAATGTATGCGGGGGAACACAGGCACTTCCAGGCGGATTAAAGGATGTGCTTGGAATTACAGTACTGGAGTACGACTGCCTGCTTGGCGTAGAGGCAGAGACAGAATGGATTTTGGATAAGACCCTGGGTCATGCAAAAAAGTGGTGTGACGTGTTGGAAACAAATGGGGCAGAGCCCCTGGCGTTTTACCGGAGTGAGTTTTACAGAGATACCCCGGCGGTAACGGTCAATTCCTATGGCAGAGGAAAGGCATATTATGTAGCAACGGAGCCGGATGACAGAACGCTGGATATGATTGTGGATAAAATCATAAAGGAGTGTAGCCTGGAAGCAGTGGGAAGTTCACCGGATGGAGTAGAAATGAGGGTAAGGGACGGCAGAGAAAAAGACTATTTATTTGTCTTAAACCATACGGCTGGGTGGCAGCCCATACAGGTATCAGATGAATGGAAACCATCTGTCTGGTGCAGTGATTTCCTGTCTGGAAAGCTGCCGCCATATGCTGTTGCAATATATGAAAGAGATTCCCATACGAGTATGATGATGGAGGTGAAATGATGGATAGATTAGATCAAATCAGGAATCACAAAGAAGGGAATTACATTTATCCATTTCTCTGGATGCATGGGGAGCCGCATAATATACTTATACGGGAGCTGGACAGGATCAGAAAAGCAAATATAGGAGCCGTATGTATAGAGGCCAGGCCCCATCCGGACTTCGGAGGAAAAAAGTGGTGGGAAGACATGGATGTGGTTATGAACTACACCAGATCCCATGGCATGAAGGTCTGGCTATTGGATGATGACCGGTTTCCCACCGGGCATGCCAATGGAATATTTACGGAAGGTAGTCATGAACTGGCAAATGAATTTCTGACGGTATGGTGTACCGACACAATTGGACCTCTGGCAAATGGTTCTATGTTAATTCAGCCGATACTGAGACCGGACAGCAGATTGGTACGGGTTACAGCTTGTAAACGAAGCAGCGGTGGTAACACAGATATAGAGCCTGAGATCTGGATGGACCTTACCGGACAGGTTAAAAATGGATGGCTGCGGTTCGATGTGCCGGATGGATTATGGAGAATTATGGTATTTTATACTACCCATCAGGGAGATGGAAAGCTGGACTATTTTAACATCATTAATTCCCGGTCTGTAAAACTTCTGATAGACCGTGTTTATCAGCCTCATTTTGAACGCTATGGAGATGATTTCGGCAAGACATTTACCGGATTCTTCTCGGACGAGCCGGAATTTGCAAATCTTGCCGGATATGATTTTCAGGCTCGGCTTGGAAAAGATATGAAGTTTATTCCTTGGAGTGAGGAATTGGAAACACGGCTGATAGACAGATGGGGAGAGCATTTTGCAAGAAATCTGCCGGCTATGTGGTATCGCTGCGGGGATATGACCGGTCACGTAAGGTATGAATATATGGATGAGGTCACCACTCAGTTAAAGATATCATTTTCCGATCAGATAGGGCAGTGGTGCAAGGATCATGGAGTAATGCATGTGGGGCATATTATTGAGGATGATAATTCTCATGGAAGGCTTGGCTGCAGTACCGGGCATTATTTTCGAAGTTTATCCCAGATGGGAATGTCCGGAATAGATGTGGTTCTGCTCCAGGTGATGCCTGGAATGTACCAGACGGTTCACCAGTGGGTTGCCTCAGACAGGGATGGAGAATTTTTTCATTATGGACTGGGAAAAATGGGAAGCTCTCTGGCACATATTGATGAAAAGAAAAAAGGAAATGCTATGTGTGAAATCTTTGGTGCCTTTGGCTGGCAGGAAGGCATCACGCTGATGAAGTGGCTGGCTGACCATATGTTGAGCCGGGGGATTAATCACTTTGTTCCGCATGCATTTTCACCCAAAAACTTTCCGGATGCAGACTGCCCGCCTCATTTTTATGCAGGAGGGAGACAGCCCCAATATGTTTATTTTGGAGATTTGATGAAGTATATGAATCGTTTATCCCATCTGTTTTCAGAAGGCAGATATGTATCACAGGCAGCAGTCTTATATCATGCAGATGCGGAATGGGCTGGTAAAGCAATGCTGTTTCAGAAGCCGGTCCGGAAACTGCTGGAGAATCAGATTGATTGTGACATTATAAGCGCAGATGAATTAATCAATCATCATATAATAGCAAACGACAGATCATTTAAGATCGGACCGCAGAGCTATCAGGTACTGGTAATTCCCTATAGCCAATATCTGCCGGCAAAGGCAGTGGATACAGTGAAATCACTGCTGAAAGCAGAGATTCCTGTTTATTTTATAGATGGCCTGCCTGAGGGGATATGTGAAGAAGCGGACTTGGATATACGCCCCCGGCTTTTGGGCGCAGAGGTGGTATCCTTATACAATCTGGCATCTGCAATAGAAGAAAAGACAGGTTTTTCCGTTCACACGGATGTAAACTTACCTGATTTAAGAACCTACCGGTATCAATATGACCGGGGAACGGCATTATATTGTTTTAATGAGAGCACAGGGGAGACAATTAACTCTGAAATAAAGATAAACATAGAAACCAGTCAAGTACAGTATTGTTACCGCTACCATGCATATGATAATCAACTGTACAGAATTCCATTTAAGCAGATGGATGGTATTATATATACGAGACTACAGCTGGAACCTGGAGAAGCGGCAGTTTACATCATAAAAGAAGAGAAGGAAAATCTGCCTTATTATGTTCCTTATGAACAGTCCGGCAGAAAATTAGGGGGTGAATGGAAATTATCATATGCCGATATAGGTGATGATCCTGATTTCATAGAACTATATGATGGAGGTCAGGTTTTTCAGGATCTGACTGACTGGGCAGCAGAGAAAAAGTTCAACGGATATCTTCGATATGAGACAGAGGTGTATTTGAACCAGGATAAGAGGGAGTGCCTGAGAATATCAAATGCTGTGAATGGCATGGAGATTTTTGTAAATGGTATAGTATCGGGCAGAAAAATTGGCCCGCCTTATTATCAGGAACTCCTGCTTAAAAAAGGGAAAAATCATATATGCATCGAAATTGGAACTACTCCTGTATATGCGGCAGGGGATGACTGGTCCGCTCTTACGGTACTTCCTCCGCTGGGTCTGATTAATGAACCTGAGTTCTGTGACCCTTTATGGGAATAATACGTCACACCTTTTATCGCAAGCATAAATTAAGAGAATAATAAAAAAAAATTCATCCCGGCTAAATGTTTATCCTGCAAAAGATGTTATACTAATAACATGTCTAATTGTGATATAAATGTGTGCCATTGGAAGTGAAGCTGTACTGCGCTTTCAAACTTAAACTTAGAAGTATATCATAAAATATAAAGAGACCCATAATTTCTATCATGATCTATTGATGAAATTATGGGTTTTCTAAATAAAAATTCCGGGAGGTATGGCAATGAATATTTTAATGATCGAAGATAACGCAGAGATAAGGGAAGGTGTCAGGATTCTTTTAGAAGGAGAGGACTACTCCGTGACCGAGGCCGGGAATGGGACCGAGGGGCTGAAACTCCTGGACAGCGATACGGATCTGGTTATTCTGGATGTTATGATGCCTGGGATCTCAGGATTTCGAACCTGTGAAGAGATTCGAAAAGTATCTAATGTACCGGTTCTTTTTCTGACTGCTAAATCCCAGGATTCGGATAAATTAATGGGTCTGATGGCAGGGGGCGACGATTATTTATCCAAGCCGTTTTCTTATTCGGAACTATTGGCGAGAGTAAAGGCGCTGGTAAGAAGATATTGTGTCTATAAGGGAAAAGAAGAAGAGGTGAACGAAGACCGCTATGTAAACGGCATGGGAATTCGTATTAATGAAAATTATAATGAGGTTTGGAAAGGGGATAAAGAACTGGCGTTAACAGACATTGAATATAAGATATTGCTTCTTTTAATGAAACATCCAAAGAGAATATTTACTATACAGAATATTTACGAAAGTGTGTGGAATGAACCGTATTTTTATGTTTCAAATGGTACGGTTATGGTACATATCCGTAAACTGCGGCTGAAAATTGAGGATGATCCGCAGGAGCCGAAGTGCATTCGCACAGTATGGGGCAGGGGGTATCGGTTTGGATAAAAAGATGAAGTTTCAGAAAAGGGGACTGAGAAGAAAGCTGATTCAGCTGATGATCTTTGCATTTATTATAAGCGGAGGCCTGTACTATTTTCTGCATACGACAGTGGATCGAAAACTGAATAATTATTTTGAAACGTCAGATTATGCGGAAAAGACGGAGTCTAAATATGCCCAGAAATTTCAGGATTACATACTGAAGAATAATATATCCACATCTGATACAGGGCAGATCACAAAATGGGTCAGAGATCAGGATGTAGTGCATATCAGCATTTATAAGGATTCGGTGCTGATCTATGATTCCTACTATCCTGATAATGATAGCATTGCTGAAAATGATGTGGAGGCGGAATATTACGGCTGGCAGGCGTATTATCCCATGAAATTTGCAGATGCCCAGGCAGATGTTTTTCTGGACGGATTTTATGATTATCGGATTTTTAACTGTGCAACTATTGCAGAAATTCTTCTTTCCTGCCTTGTATTTATTGGGATTGTTATGCTTGGAATAAAGAGAACAGTTGATTATATTGGAAAGCTGGAGCAGGAGGTGGAGATTCTGGAAGGCGGGCAGCTTGACTGTCCCATTACTCTGAAAGGAAATGATGAGCTCTCTGCTCTGGCACATGGTCTGGATGAAATGAGGAAATCCTTTAAACTGCGGGTGGAAAGGGATGAAAAATTGGCAAAAGCAAATAAAGAGCTGGTCACGGAGATGTCTCACGATCTGCGCACACCTCTTACCACCCTTCTTCTCTACACACAGATTTTAAAGAGCAGGAAGTATCATGGCACGGAACAGATGGAGGATTACATAAATAAAATTGATGAAAAGGCAAATCAGATCAAGAACCTGTCGGACAATATGTTTGAATTTTTCCTGATTTTAAGAGAAGAGGAAATTGAACTTATGGCCCCCCAGTCTTTTCAGGATATTTTTTACGATATCATGTCAGAAATGGTTTTGTCTCTGCAAAAACGTGGTTTCCGGGTAAACCAGAATATCGAGTTCCGTGAGGTTAAAGTAGAAGTTTCTATAGATTATGTACTCAGGATCATGAATAATATTGTCTCTAATATAATCAAGTATGCAGATTCCAGGGAAGAAATTGTGATTTCTACTATGTATGAAAAAGAACAGGTATTCCTATTATTTTCTAACCACAAGTTAAAGAAAATAGAAAAGGTAGAGAGTACCGGGATTGGAATCCGTAACATTAAGGGACTGATGGATAAGATGGAAGGAAGCTGTGAAGTAGCGGAAACCGGGGATTTGTATCGGATCAAATTACAATTTAAAATTGTTGTTTAGATTTCATCATGAACCTTTAAGGATTGGTTAAGAATTAGGTGTTATGATAAATTTTGTAGTTAAATACAAATGGTTAGGCATGCAGCTGAGCGTGTCCGAAAATGAAAATCCTGTCTGACCGCCCCACATCTGCCGGGTGCAGCCGTATATTTCCGAAACAAAGCCCCACTACACCCCCTGGAATTACATGGCGTATCCCACAGATGAGTGTCAGGCAAAATAATTTTAAGGCACGCTCTGATTTGCACCGGAAAGTGAGGACGAATAATATGAGAAAAATACTTATAAAAGGAACAATAATCGCTGCGTTAGGAGCATTATCTATTACCATGGCGGCGTGTGGAGCAAAGCCAAAGTCTAACGAAAGTACTTCTAAAACGGAATCTTCAATCGTGACCAGAGAAAGCGGATCCAGACAAAAAGAAACTCAGGTCAGTGAGAAGCAGGCTGGAAGTCAGAAAAGTGAGATGCAGACAAGCGGTAAGGAGTCCAATGATAAGCAGACCGGCGGAAGCCAAAAAAATGATATGCAGAGTGAGTCCGTAGCGGGCGGCATGTCTGAGCGTAATGAAAACGGACAGGCAGAGATGCAGACGGATGCCGGAACAGGAAACACACAAAGCAGTGAACTGATGAAATAGGAGAATTATTTGTGAGAGAAAAAAATATATTACAGCTTTTTGAGGCGTCAGTGGAAAAGTATTTTGCAAAAGAAGTTTTTGCAGATGAAGACAGAAGCATTTCTTACAGCGAATTAAAAGACCGGGCAAGGAGAATTGGGAGTTGTCTTGGCAACTCCCATCTTCGGAATGCGCCTGTGGCAATTTATCTGGATAGAAGTGTTAAGAGCATGGAAGCACTTCTGGGAGTTGCGTACAGTGGGAATTTTTATACTATGATGGATATTCAGATGCCAAAGGACAGGCTAAAGGTGATTTTAGAGAACCTGCAACCCTTTGCCATATTAACGGACAGGGAGCATGAAGAAGCAGCCAGAGAACTTTTACCCCAGGGAGCTGTTATCATTTATGAAACGGCGGTGGAACAGGAAGAAAGCAGCTGGCTGTTAAAAGACATCAGAAGGGCTATGATCGAAACGGACCCGTTGTATGTGCTCTATACATCAGGATCTACCGGTGAGCCAAAGGGTGTGGTGGTAAGCCACGACAGCGTGATTGCCTATACAGATTGGGTAGTGGAGACTTTTGGAATCAACCAGGACACCGTTTTCGGCAGTCAGACGCCTTTTTATTTTAGTATGTCAGTGCTGGATATATTCAGTACGATCAGAAGCGGTGCAGCCATGCAGATTATACCGCGTAAACTTTTTTCGTTTCCCATGCAGCTGCTGGAATATTTAAGAGACAGAAAGGTAAATACCATTTACTGGGTACCATCTGCCCTTTGCCTTGTGGCAAACTGGAAAGCACTGGATTATATGCAGCTGCCGGATTTAAAGAAGGTGCTCTTTGCAGGAGAAGTAATGCCTATGAAGCAGTTAAATATCTGGAGGGCGCACATGCCGGATTTGTTATATGCCAATTTGTACGGACCTACGGAAATAACCGATATCTGTACGTATTATATGATAGACCGGGATTTTGATGACGAGGAAGTGCTGCCCATTGGCAAGGCATGTAATAACTGTGATATCCTGATTCTGAACGAAAAAGGAGAAAAAGTGCCTTATGGTGAGGAAGGAGAACTTTGCGTCAGAGGACCTTTTCTGGCAAAAGGTTATTACCGCAGCCCTGAAAAAACAAACAGCGTATTTGTGCAGAACCCGTGTAATAGCAGTTACCCCGAGCTGATTTACAAAACAGGGGATATTGTTAAATATAATGAACTGGGAGAATTGATGTATGTATCCCGCAAAGATTTTCAGATTAAACACATGGGGTGCCGCATAGAACTTGGAGAAATTGAAGCTGCGGCAGGCTCCCTGGAACATATCGACAACTGCGTATGCATCTATGACGAATGTGAAAAGAAAATAGTACTGGTTTATAAAGGAAAAAATGTGGACCAGAACATGATAATCAAAAAAATAAAAAATAAAGTTCCTTCCTATATGTATCCAGGACGATATATTTTGACTGAGAAGATGCCGGTAAACACGAATGGAAAGATTGACCGGAAGTGGCTGCAGAGAAATTATAAAAAATTAGGAGGCATGTACAATGGATGAAATACTAAAAATACTGGAAAAGATAAAACCCGGAGTGGATTTTAGAAAAGAAAAAAATCTGATTGAGGATCATATAATAGATTCCTTTGAAATGATTCAGCTGGTGTCTGAAATCAGTGATATTTACCAGATAGATATAACTCCGGCAGACATTTCCCCGGATAACTTCCGCTCTGTTGATAATATTTATGCATTTATCTCTTCATATCATCCAGCAAGGGTGTAGTGAGGGGATTCTATGGCTTACAACACCTATACATACATGCTGCTGTTTCTGACTGGGACCGGTATTCTTTATTATATGTTTCCCAAAAAAATCAGATGGACTGTTTTATTGGCAGCCAGTTATCTGTTTTACTATCTGTCCAGTGCAAAATTAATGGGTTTTCTAATGCTGTCTACGGTGGTTGTATATGGTACAGGCATGATACTCACCATATTGCAGGACGAATACCAGGATAAAATAGCGGATGCAGGACAGGCTGAACAGGAGGTTTGGCGCTTGCAGTTACAGAAAAGGAAACGTCTGGCTGCTGCGTGTGCCATTTTGTTCAACCTGGGTATTCTGGCATTTCTAAAATATTATAATTTTTTTGCATTAAATGTGAATCATATCCTGCAGGGGTTACATATAGAAGAAAGAATGACAGAACTGCGGGTTCTTCTACCGCTTGGAATCTCCTTTTATACCCTGTCGGCTATTGGTTATATCATTGATGTATACCGGGGCAAATACAGAGCAGATAAAAATCTGGGTCATCTGGCGCTTTTTCTGAGCTTTTTTGGGCAGATCGTGGAAGGGCCTATTGTCCGCTATGACCAAATGTCAGACGAACTTCTGAAAGGGCATTCCTTTCAGCCGAAAAATATATCATTTGGTGTACAGCGGATCGTATGGGGGCTATTTAAAAAAATTGTAATTGCAGACCGGCTGAATCTACTGGTAAATACTGTTTTTACTGCCTATCCCGATTATACCGGGCTTACAATTGCCACAGCAGTTCTGTGTTACACGATACAAATCTATTGTGAATTTTCCGGGTGTATGGATATGGTAATCGGCAGTGCCCAGCTTTTTGGCGTTCGGCTGCCGGAAAATTTTGAAAGGCCGTTTTTTTCTAAAAATGTATCTGAATTTTGGAGGAGATGGCATATTACACTTGGAGCCTGGTTCCGGGATTACATTTTCTATTCGGTATCTTTGTCCAAACGGGTGATGCGGCTGGGTAAATGGGGCAGGAAGCATCTTACTCCACATCTTGCCAAGCTGCTGCCTCCTGCCTGTGCTCTGTTTCCAGTGTGGCTGTGCAACGGATTTTGGCATGGTTCCAGCTGGAAATATGTATTTTACGGCATGTATTATTTTATGATTATTATGCTGGGGATGCTGGCGGAACCTCTGTTTCAGAAGCTTTGTACCTATATGCATCTAAATCGGAAAAGCCGGGGATTTCAATTTTGGCAGATTTTAAGAACATTCTTATTGGTTAATATTGGAATGCTGTTCTTCCGGGCAGTGAGTTTGAAGGTAGGGATTAAAATGTTCCTATCCATGTTCCGGGGATTTTCCCTGGCACCCTTAAGAGAGGGGGTCTTGCTGAATCTGGGAATGGATAAGATGGATTATGCAGCAGTGGGTTTTGGAATTTTAGTAGTGTTTGCTGTAAGTATTGCCCAGGAAAAAGGAGTACATATCAGAGAATGGATTTCCAGAAGGCACATAGCAGTCCGGTTTGCAATCTATTATGCAGCCGCCTTTTCGGTGCTTCTGCTGGGGGCTTACGGAATGGGGTATATTCCGGTTGACTTTATCTATGCCCAGTTTTAAAGAAGCATAGAACATAATTACTTTTACTAATTTAAATAGAAATAGAGCATTTTAATCATGCTCTAGCAGCAGGAGGAAACAAAATGGACATTAATAAACAGACACTACCGAAATGCGGTCTTCTTTTCCTGCTGAAACTGGCTGTATTTCTGGGAATTGCGGTGGTGCTGCTCACCGGTGCGTCCCAGGTCGTGAAGCCAAAGGATAATACCCCTGCCAGCGGAATCAAGGAACCGGAGACACGGGCAGTTTTTACGGAAAAGGAGAATTCCCTGGATGTAATAGCAATCGGCAACAGCGATATATATGCAGCTTACACACCCATGCAGTTGTGGAAGGATTATGGGCTTGCATCTTATGTCTGTGGAGAGCCGGGACAGCGTGTGTATGAGGCATATTATCTGCTGAAATCTGTACTGGAACACCAGACGCCCAGGGTAGTTGTATATGAAACCGACGAAATTTTTCAGAATGCAAGTCCGGCAAAGGAACGGGAAAAGGTAATTTTTGCAGGTCTGGCAGATAAATTCCCGGTGTTCCAATACCATAACCGATGGAAAATGTTAAAGGCTGAGGATTTCACGGGAAAAGTAAAGTATACGTTTGATAATTTCTGGAAGGGTTTCCGATATACCGATCACGTGGATGCGTATCTTGGCAAACGTTATATGCGCAAACGTAAGAAAATCACAACAATAGATCCCATTCCCCGGTATTATCTGGATAAGATTGTTGCCCTGTGCAGAGAGAAAGGAATTGAACTTTTATTTGTAGAAGTTCCTTCTGCAAATTCCTGGAATTTTAAGAGGCATCGTACAGTCGCCCAGTATGCCAAGGAAAATAAAATCCCCTTCCTGGACCTGAACAAGCCGGGAAAGGAGTATCAGGTGGACTGGATATCCGATACAAGGGACAAGGGTGATCACATGAACTACAACGGTGCCCGCAAGGTTACCGCTTATCTGGGAAAATATATGAAGGAAAATTATACGTTACCGGACAGACGGGAGGATCCTGCGTATGCAGACTGGAATGCAGATCTGCAAAAGTATGAAAAGGCGATACAGCAGTAAAATCCTAATCCTATCCTATAAAATTCTATTGCTATATCCTATCGTATAAACCCCTTGCGTATATCAATAGCTTTTACCGGGCACATTTCATGGCAGCAGTAACAGCGGATACAATTCCGGTATTGGATTTTTGCTTTCTTTGATTTAATCTGAATCGTCTTTTGGGGGCAGCTTTCCGCACATTTGCCGCAGCCAATGCACTTGGCAATTAAGATTACCGGTTTGGCTGAAAGGTAATGGAATACGAAAGAACGGACCGGACGGCGGATCATCGGAGGTAAAAACGTTGTAAAATCCAGGGATGACTCCCTGGGAACCCGAAAAGGTTTCAGATTGGGCAGCGCACCTATCAGGTTAAGCCGGTCAAAATCACCGCTGCACAGTCCCCGGGAAATGGATTCCTTTACGGTAAGTATGCTTTCCGGGGCAACACCGATGATTTTACACAGGCAGTAGTCCAGTTCATAGGGATTGTCGGATGCCAGAATAAGTCCCGTTTCTCTCAAAGTGCCGCCGGAGGGACCGTTTCCTTCCATTGCCTGTATGGCATCCACCAGAACAAAGCCGGGGCGGATGGTTTCACAGAGATCCACCAGCATGGAACAAAAAGGGGCCTTTTCCGGGAATCTGGCATGAAAGCCGGGCTTTGTAAGTCCGGGAATTGTACCAAACAAATTTTTGACAGCTCCGCTTAAACCGGTCATTGCGTGGGTTTTTAGTTTACAGATATCAATAATAAAGTCTGCATCGCAGACAGGTGTAATTATGGGAAACTGTTTTACCAGTTTTCCTTTTTTGTTGTCTAAATTCCGGGAAGAAGTATCCATATTCAGGGTAACGTTATGCCGTTGGCATACATCAGCCATGCCGGATGCGTGATAGATTCCTTTTAAGGCGGAAACCGTATAGGGTCCGCCAGGGCTGTCAGCCACTGTAATTTTCGTGATACCATTCGCTCTCAGCCATATAATAACGGCTTCTACGATGGAGGGATGAGTAGTGGTAAATTCGCCGGGAGTCCTTTTCATTAGAAGGTTTGGTTTTATCAGTACTTTGGTATCCGGTGAGAGTTTGGCAAGAAGGTTAAAACGTTCCAGATGTTCCTGTACCGCTTTATTTACGAGAGGCTGGTCATAAGAAGGGGTCTGTGTAATACTTATTTTGGTCATGAGGTGTTCCTTTCATCCATTGCCGCGAAGCTGATTTTGTCAGCAGGATGAGACATTGGAGTGTGATGGGCTGTTTTTTTATTATTATCGCTATTATATAGGAAAGTACGGAAAATGAAAAGGGTTTTTAAAAAGGGGTGCTTCACTGGATGACATTGGTAATGAATGAAAAATGGGAAACAAATAGGAAACAAATGAAACAAGATTGACTTTTGATTCAACTGGAATATAATAAATTTAACAGTAAAATGAATAAAAGCTGTTTATATAAGGAAACAGCAAACAGAACAATTAAACTAAAGGACACATGTTCGAAGTAGTTTTGAAGTAACAAAAGGAAACAAAAGGAGGGATATAAATGGCATTCACAGCAAGAGATGTAGCAAAAAAGGCAGGTGTTTCCCTTGCTACTGTATCCAGATATTTCAGCGGGGGAAAAGTGGTGAGTACGGAGCTGGCAAGAAAGATTGAAGATGCTGCTGAACAGCTTGGATATGAACATAAAGGGAGGCGTCATCGCAATTACGGTGTAATTGCTGTTTTAATCCCGGAGTTTCCACTTGAGTTTTTTTCGGAAGTGATGCGGGAGATTGTGGATCAGATGCCGAGATACGATTATCGAGTGGTTTTTATTCCGATCTTAGAGGGAAAAGACGATTACAAACAGTATTTTAATGAAATGAATATAGAAGGTGTTATTTATCTGGATGAAAATATCAGCGAAGATATCCTGAATTACATTGCATCTAAGAATATCAGGACCGTAATGTGCGGCGGCGCAACTCTTGACAGGCGCCTGGGAATGGTACATATTAATGATCTTGCGGCTGGATATGAAGGAACCCGCTATTTGCTGGAATTGGGGCACGAAAAACTTTTGTTCCTGTCTGACCGCAACAGGTCTATCAGCTCTGTCTTTCAGCGCCTGACCGGTGCAAAGCGGGCGATGGAAGAGAAAAATATACCTTTTGATGAGAGTAGTATGGTGCTGTTTGGTTCAGTGACCTATGATATGGGGTACCGCCTTGCCAAACAGGCGGTTGAATCAGGAAGGGAATTCACAGCAATTTTTGCATTCAGCGATGAGATGGCAGTGGGGGCAATGGCTGCGCTAAAGGCATGCGGTGTGGATGTTCCAAAGGATGTGTCGGTATTGGGATTTGATGATATCACAGCAGCGGGAAGGGCAGTGCCGCCCCTTACCACCATCCATCAGCCCATCCGGCAGTTTGTAACCAAATCACTGAATATGTTCTTGAATCTCTATGGAGAAGAAGAAAATATGGATATCACGCTGCCCTTTGATATTGTACAGAGAAATACCTGCCAAAAGAGGCAGTAATTATAAAATGGAGGATACGAAGATGAGCAAATCAGGAGCGAAAAAAATTACGGTTATAGGAGGAGGCGGTGTACGGTCGATGTTTCTGGCGAAAAGCCTGGTACAGCAAGCCAAAAAACTGGGATTTACAGAGATTGTATTTATGGACAACAATGAAAGAAAATTAAATATCTATGGAAAAATGGCAGCTCAGGTTGCCAGGCGGATTGATGATACGGTAAACTTTTCTCTGACATCAGACCCGGTGGAAGCGGTCAAAGATGCGGACTATATCATTACCACCATACGTGTGGGTGAAGATGAAATGCGGATTCAGGATGAGCGGACGGCACTGGCACTTGGAATTCTGGGACAGGAGACAACAGGAGCTGCAGGATTTTCTTTTGCTATGCGTTCCATTCCGGCACTGGTTCAGTATTGTGAGCTGGCGAAAAAATATGCAAGTCCCCAGGTGAAGATTTTTAATTTTACAAATCCAGCCGGGGTTGTGTCACAGACACTGCGGGATATGGGATTTGATTTTACTTACGGAATCTGCGATGCACCCAGCAGTCTGCTTCATTCCTTTGCACAGATGTACGGTGTAAGCACAGACCTGATCACGGGAGAATGCTATGGCTTAAATCATCTTTCCTTTTTTAAAAGCATTAAGCTGGATGGAAAAGAAATTATGCCGGAACTGCTTCAGAAAGACGAGATTTACGAAAATACAGAAATGCGGTTTTTCCATAAGGAACTGGTAGAACACGTGGGATGTATTCTAAATGAATACCTCTACTACTTCTATTACCGGGAAGAGGCGGTTCAGAATATTTTAAATGCAAAAGTAACAAGAGGAGAAGTAATCCGGGATGTGAATATCCATATGACGGAAGAGCTTTCCAGGATGGATATCGAAAATAATTTTGACGAATGCCTGAAGGTATTTGAAAAGTGGTACGGCAAAAGGGAAGCGGCATATATGGCAAATGAGACAGGGATAGACAGTAAAAAGCCTCCTTATCATTTTGATATTTATACAAAGGACAGCGGCGGATATGCAGGTGTTGCGCTGAAATTTATTGAATCGGAACTGGGACAGGAGGAGAAAGAAATGATTCTCTGTGTGCCAAATAATGGGGCAATCAAAGGACTTGAGGATACCGACGTGGTAGAAATCAGCTGTACGATCAAAGACGGAAATTATTACCCCCATGAGATTGAACCGGAGCGCATTCCCATGGAAATGATACGCAGAGTCAAGATGTATGAACGGCTGGCATCCGAGGCAATCAGGGAAAAGAGTATTGAAAAAGCGATCGATTGCCTGATGGTGCACCCACTGGTCAACTCTTATACCTTTGCAAGGAAGTTAGCATATGAATATATGAAAATAAATGAAGCATATATGAAAGGATGGAGCTGATATGGAATTTGCAGCAGGTGTGGGATATGTAAATCTGGATCTACTGTATCTGGGAGTGGGACATCTTCCAAAAGAGGGAGAAGAGGTTTATGCAAAAAGCCTGGATATTCAGCTGGGCGGTGGTGTTCCCGCAACCATGATTACACTGTCCAGACTGGGCGTTGCTTCTAAGATTGCAACTTTTCTGGGAGAAGATGTATTTTCCGGGTATGCAGCAAAGCTGCTGGATGCCTGCGGTGTCTCCTATGCAAATCTCTACCGTGGAAACGGCATTCCGGTAGCAGTAACATCTGTTATGATCACGGAAGGTGACCGGACTTTTATGTCAGCACTGGACCGGGTGGAAATCACACGCGATATTCAGGAAGAAACGTACCAACAGCTGCGGGGAGCAAAAGTCATCGACATGCACGCAGGATTCCTGGATGCCTATAAACGTCTGAAAGCGGAAGGGGCTGTTCTGGTATTTGATGTGGGCTGGGATGAAGGACTTTCCATAGAGAAATACAGAGAGTATCTGGAGCTTGCTGACTTTTTCACACCGAACCAGAAAGAGGCATTAAAAATTACGGGAAAAGACAATGTAGAAGAAGCAGCGGTGGAACTGGGCAGATTTTTTCCGGAGGTTATAATCAAACTGGACAGCGCAGGCTGCCTGTACTGGAAAAACGGGGAAAGCACGGTCATTCCACCCATGGAAAATGTAAATAAAATAGACTCCACAGGTGCCGGTGATGCATTTATGGCAGGTTTTATCTATGGGCTTTATCATGACTGCAGTGCAACAGACAGCATCATATATGGTAACGTAACAGGCGGAACCTGTGTGGAAGGAGTGGGATGTCTTACAAAATATGTCACTGAAAAGGAGCTGCTGGAGAAAGCAGAAGAGATCAAAAAACGCCTTTAACGGCTGATTATCATACAAATTCCGGGGCATTAAAATTGTGTTAAGACTTTTTATGCAAAAAAAATGGATAAAAAATGGGATTTTTTGTAGGAAAATCCCAAAAAGTCTGTTATAATAGTTTACATAAAAATCTAAACATGGGGGTGCACAAAATGAACAATTGGAAGAAACTGTTAAAGAACAACATCACCACTGCAAAGGAGTTAAAAGAGGTCCTTAAATTGTCAAAGGAAGAAGTAATCAAAATGGAGGAAATACTGGAGCACTATCCAATGTCTGTGCCATTGTATTACTTTTCTCTTATCAATGCAGATGATCCGGATGACCCAATTCGAAAGATGTGCATCCCCAATATCCGTGAAACGGATCTGGGAGGGAGTTTTGATACCAGCGGGGAAGCAAGCAATACCGTAATCGTAGGTATGCAGCATAAATACAGGGAAACAGCATTGATTCTATCCACGAACCAATGTGCCATGTATTGCAGGCATTGTTTCCGGAAACGGCTGGTGGGTCTGTCAGATGAAGAAATCGCCAGTCACTTTGACGAAATGATGCAGTACATACAGGAACATTCTCAGATCAGCAATGTCTTGATCTCCGGTGGAGATGCCTTTTTAAACGACGATGAAGTAATCAAAAAATATCTGCACAGCCTGAGCAAAATCGAACATCTTGACTGTATCCGCTTTGGAACCAGAACGCCGGTAACATTTCCGGACAGGATTCTGGAAGATCCTGATTTAATTAATATCTTGCGCACTTATAGTGTAAAAAAACAAATCTATGTGGTGACACATTTCAATCATCCCAATGAAATTACTGAGAAATCAAAAGCAGCAGTCAGAAGTTTAATTGCTGCGGGAATTATTGTCCGGAATCAAACCGTTTTAATCAGGGGAGTAAACGATGATCCAATGACCCTTGGAACTCTTTTAAAATATCTGACACGTATCGGCATAGTGCCCTATTACGTATTCCAATGCCGTCCGGTGACCGGAGTGAAGTCTCAGTTTCAGGTACCTTTAAAACGGGGCTGTGAAATTGTAGATCAGGCAAAAAATATGCAGAGTGGACTTGGAAAATGTATTCGTTACGTTTTATCCCATGAAACTGGAAAAATTGAGATTCTGGGCAGTCTGAACGACGGGGAAATGCTGTTTAAATATCATCAGGCAAAGGATGAAGAGGATTCTGAACGAATCTTTATCAAAAAACTGGATGATGGGCAGTGCTGGCTGTAAGAAGCAGTTCAGAGTAATAATGAAGGCAGGAAGGAAAACGGGAATTGTCAGTTCGTTTTCCTTCCTGCCTTAAAAAATGCTACCTTGGTCAGAAAATAATGCCTTATTTAAATGCTGCTATTTTATATATAAGTCATTTTCTGAAAATCATATGGAGAACGAGGATACTAGAACTACTTTTATCCGGGAGTTTATGCAACAGAAGAAAATCCGTCTCCTCCAATTTGAAGACTTTAGTGTGGCCACATCTGCGTTGGCATAAAAAACATTATCTTTATGGCAAACGAATACAAATAGAATTTATGCTGAAAAGGATCGACAGATTGTCAATAACAATAGCAGGTGTCAGGATATCTACATTTGCCCAACATTAATCATTTGTATGGGTGGGAGCGCATAAATGCACCAAGTATCAGAGATATCAATTCCAGTTTGATTTCGTCCTACTACATTATGTGGTTTATCTCCCGGCTCTTTTTAGACGGCTCACGTCGGGGAGGCGCTAACAAGTTGTGTACATAGTTATCTAATTAATTTATTTCTATATAATAGATTCATTATGTCATCTTTTAAAATACCCTCATTTGACCATTCTAATTTATCTATTACTTGCTTATTTTTTATTATAAGTAAAACTGGCGTTTGACTAAAATTATAAATACCTTTAAATTTCTCATCTTTTTAAATCTTCTGATCTATATTTCTTAACATTTATATATTTAAATGTAGCGTTTAATTGATATTTATTTAATACACTATAAAACAATGGTTCGAAAAAATTGCAATCATTACAATCAGGTCTTCCAATATATTATCAATTTTTTTTCATTGCATATTCACCTTATATTTGTAGTATATGATTGCGGTAGATATTTAGATTCCCTACCGCAATCATTATGTAGAGTATTATGATATATATTTTTACAACTTTTTTCTAAAAAGATAAATGAGTGAACATAATATTAAGTCAAGAATTATTATCATAACTTTATACTGTAATTTTATACCTGAAGGGATAAAATTTAAAAGCACAATTATAATTAGACAGCTTAATGTTAAATACTCAAATGATTTTTTGTTTTTCACTAGCTACCGTTCCTTATTTTTTTATTAATAGGTAAAACTAACAGGGTCTATTACATAATCATACATCGGGTCTCCACCTACATAGCCTCTATTTACACAATGAGTTTGATAAGTTATATATGCGGTGCTTGCACTTGAGTCAAGGAAATTTTTGAGATATCTTTTATAATTAGAATCTCCACAATTAAAAATTGTTTTTAGATGCCGATATGATAACAGTTATAAATAAAGAATTCAATAGATTTTGATTACTTGGTTAATAATCATGTCTAGATGGTTAATTATTCTAATATATTGTGATAAAAAACAAAAAAATATTAATCAAAATACATGTCGTTTATTAAAGTTTGTGATAACTTAAAAGTATATGTTTTACAAAGTAAAAGAAGTAGATTCTATATTTTGTTTCTATTTTTATTTTTAAAACCGCTGTATGAATTATTGCTATGTCGAAATTTTCCACAATTATCTTAAAAAAAGACAATCAGTCTTCAGAAACTGTTTGAAGTTTACGATTTAAAGATTAGACAAAAAAATAGTATTATCTTTTTGCATTTTCTTCAAGAACTAATTGGCTGGTTTTATTATTAATTTTATCAATTGTAACTGCGGTATGCTTTTGTCTTATGTTATAGTCCTATAATGGCCTGTATAATTGTAAACTATATTTGAAAATTGAATTAGAAACAAGACACACTACCGTTTTTAGTGTATACTGATTCTTGTAGGTATTCGTTTAAAAAAGGATACTTTTATTTGCAGAAATGGATTCAAGAAGAACGAGCTAAAATTTGGTTTCAAAGTGTTATTAATTCTGTTATGTTAGAGGAAGTTATAAGATCTAGTGGGATATCTGTGTGCGATTTTATGTATTTATTAATCTATAATTTGGGAAGTACCGAAAGGAGATTTCTGTTATGAAACTACGAAATATCTGTAAACGGGTTCGGGTATATTGCCGCTCCCATATGTGGTGTTCTTTTGCCGCAGCCATCTGCTTTGCAGTTATGCTGGTGGTGGTTGTCATGCAGTATTATCTGAAAAATGAATATGTGAAGTATCTGGTTGACAGCACCTACGATACAGAAAAAATGTTATTGACCTCCGTTAACCAGAATATCAAGAATCAGATGGATGATTTTATTAAGATTGGTTCGGAAATTGCTGTGGATGATACAAATGCGAATTTGATCAACGAGTACAGCACGAATCCTGAAAATATTGCACGCAACACCAAAGATCTGAAGAATCTCCTTGCCAATTATGCCAGATACTCCCAGTACATAGCGGCTATCGCCATTGCGTCGAAGGATGGGCTTGTCTACCAGTATGAACGCAATGAAAATACAATTAATGTGGTGAATATCTGGAATAAGGACAATAACAACATACTGGTTGATACTTTCATAGAGGTTAATGAAATATCAAAAAGCATGGTTCTGCCCAGATATCAGGTAATCACCACCCCAAGTGAACATCCGGGAGATGCATCAAAGCAGTTTATACATATTGCTTATCCGGTAAGAGGAAAACACTTTTACCAGGATATAGAATACATCATGATTGTTACGTTTAAAAGGGATGTATTGGACAACCTGATCGGTCAGCTGAGCGGAAGCAAGGATGATGTGGCGCAGGGGTTTATCTCTGCTAAGTCAGGAGAAATATTGTATCATACTAACAGTCAGCACAATGGAATGAAAATGGATGAGTATATAAATGAACAGCATCTGACACACTTAAGTACACCGGTCGGTGTATTTGACTGGAATTTGAACATTGCCATTAATAAAAATGCATTGCAGGCAAAGGTGAACGAAATGTATACCAAAGCAATTGTCCTTTATGCCCTGGTGATTATAGGCATTCTACTGATCCTGTTCTGGGTGACCCAAAGAATATTAAAGCCGGTGGATACCATTAACCGTTCCATTAAAAATGTAAAGCAGGGAAATATGCAGGAGCGCATAGAGATTAAGGGCACCCATGAGATCTGGCAGCTTGCCAATGAATACAATGAAATGATGCATGCCATCAGGAAGATGAACCGTCAGGTGGAAGGACAGCATCTGGAAGTGGTGGAATCTCTGAAAATGAAACAGAGGGCGGAGCGGGAAGCACTGGAGTCCCAGATCAATGCACATTTTATCTGCAATACCTTGAATGCCATTAATTATGAGGCAATCGAAAGCGGGAACTATAAGGTCTCCACGCTGCTGAAAAAGCTGTCTAATATTTTACGTTATACCTTTGATCAAAAGCATCAGAATGTCTATATGTATCAGGAGATTACCTGGATTGAGCAATATCTGTATCTGCAGAAGGAACGGCTGGAAAATGTATTTGATTACACCATAGAGTTTGATCATGAATATGACCAGTGGCCGTGCAGGAAGCTGATGCTTCAGCCCTTTGTGGAAAATTCCATACTGCATGGATTCGAGGGCCGGGAAGAAGGAGGATTTATCCATATAACAGGTACCGGAATGGGTGAGTACCTCTGCTTATCTATTGAAGATAATGGCATAGGAATGACAAGAGAAAGGGAGCAGATCATACAGGAGGTGCTGGCTAACCCGGTGGTATCTAAAGAAAAAGAGGTGGGTATTGGAATATCCAATGTGGTGACACGCATGAAAATGTACTATGGAAATAAGCTTCGGGTTTCCCTTGAGACATCTTACCAAAAGGGATGCAGATTTACGTTTTACATTCCAAAACCACATAGCATACAGGAGGAGGTAACATATGAGAATTATGATTGTCGAGGATGAGCAAAGGGCAAGAAGAGGACTGCGGTATCTTATTACCACGATTTCGGATGAATATGAGATTGTAGCGGAAGCATCCGACGGAAAGCAGGCGCTGGAGCTGATACACATTCTAAAGCCTGAAATCGTGTTTACCGATCTTAAAATGCCCTATATGGATGGACTATCTCTGATCAGAGCCGTACATGCAATGGAGATTTCTACGCAGTTTGTTATTATAAGTGCCTATGAAGAATTTGATGTGGCAAGGCAGGCAATTTCACTGGAAGTACAGGATTATCTGATCAAACCTGTTACCTATGAGGATGTGGAAGATCTGCTGGCGCGTCTTTCTAAAAAGGACAAGCTGTATCTGGAAGATGGAATCAAGGATCTCCAGGAAAAATATCCCGGTGCTCATCCCCTGGTTATTAAAGCATTAAATATAATAGAAAAGAGCTATGCTGCCAAAATAAGCCAAAAGGATCTGGCGGAAGACCTGGGAATGACCCAGGAGTATTTCTGCTATCTCTTCAATAAAGAAATCGGAGTGACATTTTCAAAATTTCTGAAGCACTACCGGATAGAGGTGGCAAAAGGACTGCTGGTAAATAAGGGAATGCCAAAGGAAGAAGTACCCTATCACGTAGGCTTTTCAGATCCGAAATATTTCAATAAAGTATTTCGCGAGGTGGAAGGCGCCAGTGTTGCTGAGTTTCTGAAATCCCGTGCCAAATAGAAATATACGGATACTGCTGCCTGTTTCTTAAAATTTTCCTCCAATCTTAAAATTGTATCTTAAAATCGTATCCCAATTCTTAAAATATTAAGTTTATCATTTAAACTAATATTATTATAATTAGAACATCTTAAATACGATAAAGGAGGAAACAAACTATGAAAAAGAGGTATCAGAGATTGGCTGCGGCAGCATTAGCAGGAATGATGATTACGGGGCTTGTGAGTGGCTGCGGCAGTTCTTCAGCAGAAAATCCTGCTGGGGAAAAAGGCACAGATGCAGCGTCAACTGCCCGGACCACAGAAGCAGCGGCTGGCACAACGGCACAGGATACAGGGACACAGGATACAGAGCCGCAGGATGCGGCTGCCAGTGCAAGGAAACCGGCATCTAACGGGGGTAAAGAGGTTACCCTATGGCATTACTTTGAACATGAGGCGCCGATACTGGAAAAAATGGTGGAAGAGTATAACTCCATGCAGAGTGACATCAATATTGTGTGTACGTATATATCACGTGAAGAACTGATGAAACAATACACAATAGGTGCTGTTTCCGGTGAGCTTCCGGATATTGGAATGGTGGATTCACCGGATATGGCTTCCTACATATCATTGGGTGTATTTGAGGATATTACCGGTCAAATGAAAGACTGGAAGGATTTGGAGCAGTTTTATCCAGGTCCTCTTAGCAGCTGTAAGGATGCGGATGGTAATATTTATGGAATCCCCAATAACTCCAACTGTCTGGCAATTGCTTATAATGTGGATCTGTTAAAAGCAGCAGGATTTGATAAAGCGCCGGAGACCTGGGACGAGTTTGAAGAGGTCTGTGCCAAAACTACAAACGCGGCAGATGGGGTATATGGTTTTGCAATGTCTGCAATCGGTACGGAGGAGGGAACTTTCCAGTTTATCCCCTGGCTGTATTCGGCTGGTGCTGATGTGGGTTCCACTGATTCGCCGGAAGCCGCAAGGGCACTTGACTATCTGGCTGGTCTGGTAAACAAAGGTTACATGAGTAAGGAAGTGGTGAACTGGTCCCAGTCGGATTCTTATAACGCATTTTGTGCCGGAAAAGCAGCTATGCTGGAATCCGGAACCTGGCAGCTCGCCCAGTTTGACGAAGGAATTAAGGGCGCATTTGAGTATAAGATTGCTTTGCTGCCAAAGGATAAGAAGTTTGCTTCCGTTATCGGCGGTGAGAACTTCGGTGTATGTGCCGGAAGTGAAGAAAAAGAAGCCTGCGTTGAATTTTTAAAATGGATGACCAGCGCACAGAATAATGCAGCCTGGTGTGAAGGTGCAGGAAAGTTCCCGGTACGTGAGGATTCCGTGGCACTGAATACCACCTGGTCAGATGACGAAAGATTTGCAGTGTTCAGCGATGAAATGAATTATGCGGTAGCAAGAGGCCCTCACGAGTCCTGGCCTACTATTTCCGAAGCATTATATACGGCTGAACAATCAGCCCTCCTTGGAAATAAGACCGGCGAAGAAGCCATGAAAGAAGCAGCAGCAGTCATTAATCCAATCCTTCAGGAGACACCAATCGCCGCACAGGAATAGTCAGGCGGCTGGATATTGGGAAAGGACGGGATAAGGGCGTGTCTGAAATTCAAACACGCTCTGAATCGCCCGCTCTGACGTAGAAAGGAAGTGGATGATTTATGAAAATGAACATGGCTAAGAAGAAACGCTTTGAGGGTTATACCTTTATAATGCCTGGATTTCTCTATATGATTCTCATTTTGGGATATCCCTTAATCTATAACTTTATACTCAGCTTTAAGAATACGAATATTAAAAATTTTAAGTCCGGTGCTTCTGTATTTGTGGGACTGGAGAATTATATGCAGCTATTTAAGGATCCTACATTCCAGCTGGTAATCAGGAATACTTTTATTTTCACCATCGCCTGTCTGGTGGTACAGTTTACCATTGGTTTTCTGTTTGCAATGTTCTTTTCTAAAAAGTTTACTTTTGCGGGACCGATCCGCGGACTCGTATTAATTGGCTATATGATGCCGATGTCTGTCACTGCACTGCTGGGTAAAAATATGTTTGGCGTGACAGAGGGAGTCATCAATAACCTGTTGATGAAGCTGGGTGTAATACATACTCCGGTAGAGTGGCTGGTTAGCACCAGTACGGCATTGATTGCAGTGATTGCAGTGAACTGCTGGGTTGGTATTCCATTTAATATGCTTCTTCTAACCTCCGGTTTGACGGGAATATCGGATGATATCTATGAAAGTGCTTCAATGGACGGAGCCAATAAATTACAGCGGTTTCTGCATATTACACTGCCGCTTATGAAACCGGCTATTTTATCCGTCCTGATGCTGGGATTTATCTATACATTTAAAGCCTTTGACTTAATGTTTGTTATGACGGCGGGAGGACCTTTAAATTCCACCGATGTACTGGGCACCTATTCCTATACCCAGTCATTTACACAGTATGAATTTTCAAAAGGGGCGGCATCGGCGATGATCCTGTTTGGCTGTTTATTTATTATCGGTTTGATCTACCTGAGACTTACTGCAAAGGAGGACGATTAGTATGAATGAAAAGTCAAAAACCTCTGGTTTTCATATGTTCCGGTATAAATCTGTTCGGGTTAATGTCATTTACTGTATCATTTCTGTGCTGATTGCAATTGTTTTTCTATTCCCCATTTACTGGCTGATCAGTATGTCCTTTAAGACAGACATGGAGTCTTTTGGAAAGCTGGTGACCTATTATCCCCATCAGTTTACCTTCGATCCGTGGCTTCAGAATTTACAGGATAAGGATTTTCTGGCATCCCTGAAAAACAGTGCATGTATCGCTGTCTGTGCCATGTGTATATCATTGGTGTTCGGTGTTCCGGCAGCATATGGAATGGGCAGGTATAAGGTGCCGGGGCAGAAAGGGTTCTTATTAACCTTTTTAGTGACCCAGATGCTTCCGGCATCTCTGATGCTGACGCCCATGTACCTGATATTCAATAAGATCGGCTTACTGGGAACCTATATCGGTCCGGCGCTAGCCATAGCATCCGGTACGGTTCCATTTATAATTGTTACGTTAAGACCCTATTTTAAATCCATCCCTGCCTCTCTGGATGATGCGGCGCGTATAGACGGATGCGGAGTGTACAAATCCTTCTTTAAGATTATGCTGCCTGCAATCAAGACCGGAGTCATCACAGTTGTGGTTATCTCCTTCTTAAACGGGTGGAATGATCTGGCATACTCCATGACCTTTAATGTAAAACCTGAGATGAGGCCTCTGACTGCGAACATATATAAATTCCAGAGTAAATACGGAACAAAATGGAACTGTATTATGGCATACGGGGCGATACTCGTTCTGCCGGTAGTGATTATATTTGTATTTTTACAGAAGTATATCGTTGGCGGTCTGACTGCAGGGGCTGTGAAGGAATAGGTGCAGCCGCATGGTAAAAGCAGTGGCAGCTAAAGCAATAAAAATTATAGATAAATCCTATAGGGGAAATAATTCTGGTAAAAAAAACAGATAAAAAAGGAGAATTCAATGATTAAATGCGAGGGAAATAAAATATGGAGGCGTTTTGATAAAGAATTGTTGTGTGTGGAACCATGGGGGAAAAACAGTCTCCGTATTCGTGCCACTCAGAGGCACGAGTTATTGGCAGAAGATCATGGGGCATTACTGGAGCCGGATGAATGTGAAAGCAAGATATACCAGGAAAATGGAGAAACCGTTCTTGTGAATGGAAAAATCCGTTGTGAAATAACGCCCACCGGTAAGCTTCGTTTTAAAAATGACAAAGGGGAACTTTTGCTGGAAGAATATGAACGTATCCGGGAAGAAATCCAGGGACGCAAGGAGTTCAACAGTGCCCTTGAAATTGTGCCGAGAACTTTTGAACCTCATCCGAATACCGACAATTATCGCCTGATGGTGCGGTTTGAGCCAAACGAAGGAGAGAAGCTGTATGGATGTGGACAGTATCAGCAGCCTTATCTGGATGTGAAAGGCTGTACGCTGGAACTGGCACACCGTAATTCCCAGGCAAGCATCCCCTTTGTACTTTCCAATAAAGGATATGGAATGCTGTGGAACAATCCGGCAATCGGTTATGTTACCTTTGGAAAGAATGTGACGGAATGGACGGCGCACTCCACCAAGCAGATGGATTACTGGATCACAGCCGGGGATACACCAGCGGAAATAGAGGAAGCTTATGCAGATGCAACGGGGAAGGTACCGATGATGCCGGAATACGGGATGGGCTTCTGGCAGTGCAAACTGCGGTACCAGACTCAGGATGAAATAATGGAAACAGCAAGGGAGTACAAGAGGAGGGGGCTGCCGATTTCGGTAATTGTAGTAGACTTTTTCCACTGGACGAACCAGGGAGACTGGAAGTTCGACCTGGATTATTGGCCGGACCCGGAGAAGATGGTGGATGAGCTAAAAGAAATGGGTATAGAGCTGATGGTTTCCATCTGGCCCACGGTTGATGCACAGAGTGAAAATTATAAAGAGATGGAAGAGCTGGGATATCTGACCCGCTCGGAACATGGCAAACGGATTGGGCAATTAGGAGATGCCTGTATCATCGATCCGACAAACCCGGAAGCAAGGGCTTACGTATGGAATAAAATCCGCCAGAACTATTACGATCTGGGCATTAAAATATTCTGGCTGGATGAGGCAGAACCGGAATTTACCGGGTATGAGTACAGCCATTACCGCTATTTTAAGGGGGCGGATATGGAAGTGGGCAATATTTATCCCAGGGAATATGCCAGAATGGCATATGAGGGAATGGAAGCAGCCGGACAGGAAAATATCGTGAATCTGCTGCGCTGCGCCTGGGCAGGATCTCAGAAATACGGAACCCTGGTGTGGTCAGGAGATATTGATTCTTCCTTTCGCTCTATGCGTAACCAGCTGGCAGCGGGACTGAATATGGGGCTGTCCGGAATCCCCTGGTGGACAACCGATATCGGAGGATTCCATGGGGGTAATATTGAAGATGATACTTTCAGGGAATGTCTTGTCCGTTGGTTTGAATTTGGTACATTTTGTCCGGTATTCCGGCTGCATGGTTTTCGTGAGCCTTTTAAGGAGGCACTTGGTACTACCGGAGGAGGAAAGCATATCAGCGGTGCGGATAATGAAGTCTGGTCCTATGGGGAAGAGGTTCTGGCAATCTGTACAAAGTATATGGAATTGAGAGAGAAGATGAAGCCCTATATTACTGAGATTATGAAAGAAGCCCATGAAAAAGGAACGCCTGTGATGCGCCCGTTATTTTATGATTTCCCAGAGGACAAAATATGCTGGGAAACAGAGGATGCATATATGTTTGGACCAAACCTTCTGGTAGCGCCCATCTTCCATGAAAAGGAACGGCAGCGCAGGGTATATCTGCCGGAGGGAATGTGGCACAGCATACATGATAACAGGGAGTTTCGGGGCGGTCAGGTAATAGACGTGCAGGCTCCCCTGGATGAGATACCGGTATTTGCCCGCAACGGAAAGCTCTGGTAAGCACAGCTTGCGCTATTCAGGAGGAAAAATATGGATAATCAGCGGTTATTTGACTTTGGAGGCAGCTACACAGGAATAATGGGAAAGATTTTTGATCTGCTGCTGGTGGGAATACTCTGGATCATATGCTGCCTTCCCGTTATTACGATTGGAGCATCTACCACAGCGCTTTACTACAGTGTTGTAAAGTCGGTAAAAAGAGGGAACGGCTATGCATTTCGGGAATTCTGCCATGCATTCCGGATAAATTTTGTGCCGGCAACGGGGATTTGGGCGGCAGTTGCCGGTGTGACCTTTCTTGTCCAGCTGAACATGGGAATCCTGATGCAGAAAACCAGCGGTAATACCGGACTTTTCTTTATCTGCTTTTACTATCTGGTCTCTGTCTATGTATGTGCAGCAGCATGTTATGCATTCCCGGCATTGTCAAGGTTTGATATGAGCGCCGTGTGGATATGGAAACTTGGAATGTATATGGCAGTCCGGTACATTTTGACTACGCTGGCAGTATTTTTGGTAATTGGCTGTGTTCTGGCTTTGTTTTGGGCGCTGCCAATGAGTATATTCTTTACTCCCGGTGCTGCGGTATTTATTATTTCTGATTTTATGGAGCGTGTTTTGGAAAAACATATGCCGGAATAAGTTTGGCATGCAGGAAGGGTGAAAATATGAAATTTACAAATGGATACTGGAGGCTGAGAGATGAGATGACTCCGGCATACGCAGTAGAATATGCAAGACATATAATAGATGGAAACGCACTTCAGATTTTAGTACCGGGAAATCATATTTCAGGAAGAGGGGACAGCCTGAACCTGCCGGTGCTCACCGTATCTTTAACCAGCCCGATGGAAGGTGTGATTAAGGTATCGGCAGTGCATCACATGGGAGCTGTCTGCCGGGGGCCTTTTGCAGAAATTGCAGAGACAAATCCCGGGGTAACTATTTGGGAAGAAGAGAATGCTCTGATTTATCAGAGCGGAAGTCTGAAGGCCGTAATTGACAAGTCTCCCAATGGGTGGAAAATGTCATTTTACGAAGGAGATCGGTTTCTCACAGAGACCGGGTTTCGCAATCTTGCCCACATGAAAAATAATAAGACCGGAAAAGGATATATGCTGGAACAGTTTGCTATTGATGTGGATGAATATATCTATGGTCTGGGAGAACGGTTTACACCTTTTGTAAAAAACGGACAGATTGTAGAGATGTGGAATGAGGATGGCGGAACCGCAAGTGAGATTGCTTATAAAAATATTCCCTTTTATGTTACTAATAAAGGATATGGCGTTCTGGTAGACCATGAAGGCGATGTATCCTACGAAATAGCAAGTGAAAAAGTGGAACGGGTACAGTTTTCAGTGGAAGGCGAACGCCTGGATTATTACGTGATAGGCGGAGGGAGCCCCAAAGGGGCAATCAGTAAATATACGGAGCTGACCGGAAGACCGGCGCTGCCTCCGGCATGGTCCTTCGGTCTGTGGCTTACCACGTCATTTACTACAGATTATGATGAGGCGACAACTTCCGGTTTTATACAGGGGATGGCTGATCGGGATATTCCGCTTCATGTATTCCACTTTGACTGTTACTGGATGGATGCATACGAATGGTGCAATTTTATCTGGGACGCGAAAGTATTTCCGGATCCAAAAGGAATGCTGCAGCGGTATCATGACAGAGGGTTAAAGATCTGCGTATGGATTAACCCATACATAGCGCAGCAGTCCTGCCTGTTTCGGGAGGGGATGGAAAAAGGATATCTGGTTAAAAAACAGGATGGAGGTGTCTGGCAGACAGACCTGTGGCAGCCGGGTATGGGACTTGTGGATTTTACGAACCCGGAAGCTGCAAAATGGTATCAAAGCAAGTTAAAAACCCTGCTGGATATGGGGGTTGACTGTTTTAAGACCGATTTTGGCGAGCGCATTCCGGTAAGGGATATTGTGTACTCTGATAATTCTGATCCGGTTAAAATGCACAATTATTATACCTATTTGTATAATCAGACCGTGTTTGAATTGCTGGAAAGAGAGCGTGGACAGGGAGAGGCAGTCTTATTTGCACGTTCTGCAACCGTGGGAGGTCAAAAATTTCCGGCACATTGGGGAGGAGACTGTTCCGCTACCTACCCTTCCATGGCAGAGACGCTGCGGGGAGGACTGTCCCTGGCGCTTGGCGGATTTGGTTTTTGGAGTCATGATATCAGTGGGTTTGAACAGACTGCGCCAGCAGATATCTACAAACGCTGGTGTCAGTTTGGCCTGCTGACTTCCCACAGCCGGCTTCATGGATCTTCTTCATACCGGGTTCCCTGGCTGTTTGATGAGGAAGCATGTGAAGTGCTGAAGAAGTTTGTGAATATAAAATGCAGTCTGATGCCCTATCTGTACCGGCAGGCAGTTACGGCTCATGAACAGGGAATACCGATGCACCGTCCAATGTTTATAGAATATCCAAATGACCGTGCCTGTGATACTCTGGACAAACAATATTTTCTGGGTGATTCTCTTCTGGTAGCGCCTGTATTTAAAGAATCAGGGGAAGTGGATTACTATCTGCCAAAAGGAACCTGGATCAACTTGATCAGCGGGGAAGAAATAAAGGGGGGATCATGGAAGAAAGAGAGACATGATTATTTTTCACTGCCCCTCCTGGTAAAAGAAAACACCATTCTGCCGGTTGGAAATAATGGGGTAGAAGTATCCTATAATTATGCGGATGGCGTTACACTCTATCTCTCAGAATTTACGGATGGTGCATCAGCATCGGTGGAAATACCGGACACAAAAGGTAAGATAGTGATGACTGCATCTGCAAGAAGAGAGGGCAGTCAGATCATTCTCACAGTGGAAGGCGGGTATCAAAACTGGAAAGCGGGATTACTTGGTACAGACAGGCTCATAGAGGGAACCGGTAATCAGATGATAATAGAGTGTTAAAAACAGCCCGGGAGAAATTTCTTCCCGGGCTGCCGTTATTTTATTCTTTGCCATTCCAGCAATACGTACATAGTTTACATGGTTCAATTCCGATGGAAGCCAGCATATCATCCAGACGGTGATAACGCAGGGTTGTGAAATTGAGCTGTTTTCTGATCTCATCTATCATTTCGATATAATTCTGACTGTCCGGATTCGTATAATCATCCAACATATTAATATCGTTTTCTCCTTCTCTTTCACGGATAATACGTCTTGTAATCAAATCCATCTCAGAATTTGAACGTGAGAAATTCAGATATTTGCATCCGAACATCAGAGGCGGGCATGCAGGACGGATATGTACTTCTTTTGCACCCTCCTGATAGAGAAACTCGGTAGTTTCCCGAAGCTGGGTACCGCGTACGATTGAATCGTCAATCAATAACAGTTTTTTGTCACGGATTAAAGCTTCCACCGGAACTAACTTCATTTTCGCGATCATATTACGCTGGCTCTGTTTCGGGGGCATAAAGGAACGGGGCCAGGTTGGTGTATATTTAATGAAAGGACGGGAATAAGGAATCCCGGTTGCATTTGCATAACCGATGGCATGGGCAACGCCGGAATCGGGAACACCGGCAACAACGTCCGGCTTAACGGTATCACGGTTAGCCAGAAGACGTCCGCAATTGTAACGCATCTGTTCCACATTGACACCTTCATAAGAAGATGTTGGATATCCATAGTAAACCCAGAGGAAAGAACAGATTTTCATTTTCTCTCTTGGCTTGCTCAGAGTTTCTACACATTCCGGTGTGATTTTTACGATCTCGCCGGGACCCAGTTCTTTATAATCCACATAGCCCAGGTTGACGTATGCAAAACATTCAAAAGATACGCAGTAAGAGTCCTCTTTTTTTCCAATGGCAAGAGGGGTTCTGCCCATGCGGTCTCTGGATGCATAAATCTCATTTGGTGTCATGACCAGCATGGTCATGGAGCCTTCCACCATTTCCTGAACATATAACATTCCTTCTAATATAGAACTTTTTTGATTGATCAGAGAAGCCACTAGCTCTGTAGCGTTTATATGGCCTCCGCTCATTTCCAGAAAATGAGTACAGCCATTGTCGTATGCATTTTGGACCAGTTGGTCGATATTGTTGATTTTACCTACAGTTGTTATGGCAAAGCTGCCAAGATGGGACTGCACCAATAAAGGCTGAGGTTCATTGTCAGAGATGCAGCCGATTCCCAGATTTCCTTCTAATTCTTCAATATCCCGTTCGAATTTAGTACGAAAAGGGGAATTTTCAATATTATGGATTGCCCTGTTAAATCCGTCTTTACCATATACTGCCATACCGCCTCGTCTGGTGCCCAAATGTGAATGATAGTCAATTCCAAAGAATAAATCCTGTACACAGCTCGTCTTTGAAGCTACGCCGAATATTCCACCCATGTATTCCACTCCTTCATGTTTGCGTTTTTTTGATACAGCTACATTCTAACATAAGATGACAGGAAATAACAAGGGAATTTGTAGAATCACAGTGACTGGCACGGTCAGACAGGAAGGTCCAGTAACTAATCACATTTTGTCTGAAAGTAGACTACATAAAAAGGTCTTTCCCACTAATAGATTTTGTGATAGAATAGAGTAGTTAATACTATCCTTTTTTAAGTATGGGAGTACAATCTATGAAAAAGATAAATAGAAAGATAAAATATAGCGGGAAATTAAAGTCATATATGCAATGGCCGCTGGCTCTGGCAGTGTTTTTACTGTTGATGAATATTGCTGTATTTTCAGTAAATACCAAGGCCGGAATAGTAGCAGCGCTGTTCAGTGTGGTATATATCGTTATGATTATCGGCGTATTTGTATTGTACAAACCCCGTATTATGACTGAACTGGTGTCATTTGCCACGCAGTATGGGCAGATACAGAAGAAGATGCTTCAAAAATTTACCATACCATATGGTTTGCTGGACACAGAGGGTAAAATCATCTGGATGAATGAAGCGTTTTGTAATGCGGTGGGAAAAGATCCGAAATATCATAAAAATATATTAAACCTGTTTCCCGAGATCAGTGTCAATGTCCTGCCTAAAAATGAGGAGATACAGACTATAGAAGTTCATTTTGAAGGTGAAGATTACCGTGCACAGATGCAGAAGGTATCCATTGAGGAGCTGACGGACTCCGTTAATATCGTGGATGTGCCTGAAGACCAGAATTATTTGATCGCAGTATACCTGTTTGATACAACAGAATTAAACCAGTATATCAGAGAGAATAAAGAACAGAAATTGGTAGCAGGCCTTATTTATATTGATAACTATGATGAAGCTTTAGAGAGCGTGGAAGAAGTCCGCAGGTCTCTTTTGATGGCACTCATAGATCGTAAAATTAATAAATACATGGCCAGCCTTGACGGGATTGTGAAGAAGATTGAAAAAGACAAGTATTTTGTTGTAATCAAGCAGAGATCGTTAACAACTCTGGAATCTAACCGTTTTTCCTTATTGGAGGAAGTAAAGTCTGTTAACATCGGCAATGATATGAGCGTTACCCTGAGTATAGGTATTGGTATGAATGGAAATGGATATGTACAGAATTATGATTTTTCACGTATTGCAATAGAGCTGGCACTAGGCCGGGGCGGCGATCAGGCAGTCGTTAAGGATAATGAGAAAATTTCTTATTATGGTGGAAAATCACAGCAGATGGAGAAGAGTACCCGTGTGAAAGCAAGGGTAAAAGCACATGCCCTGCGGGAATTTATTGACAGCAAGGAAGATGTGGTGGTCATGGGCCACAAGATTACGGATATTGATTCTTTTGGAGCGTCTATCGGTGTATACCGTGCGGCAAGACTCATGAATAAAAAGGCTCATATTGTAATCGAAGATGGAAACAGTTCGATCCGTCCCTGGATGAATATGTTCCTGAATAACAAAGATTATGAGAGTGATATGTTTGTAAACCATGCCCAGGCGGAAGAAATAGTAGATAACAATACAGTTGTGGTAGTAGTGGACACCAACCGTCCAAGTATGGCTGAATGTTCCTCTATACTGGATCAGACGAAGACTATTGTTGTTCTGGATCATCACCGTCAGAGCAGTGAAGTTATTAAAAATGCAGTTCTGTCTTATATTGAGCCATATGCTTCTTCTACCTGTGAGATGGTTGCGGAAATCCTGCAGTATTTTGTAGATGGCATTAAGCTTAAGAATATTGAAGCAGATTGTATCTATGCAGGTATTATTATTGATACAAATAATTTTGTGGCGAAGACAGGAGTCCGTACTTTTGAAGCAGCAGCTTTTCTAAGACGCTGCGGAGCGGATGTAACAAGAGTCCGTAAAATGCTGAGAAATGATATGGCTGCATATAAAGCAAGAGCAGAAGCGGTCCGGCATGCGGAGCTGTTCTTAAACTGCTATGCCTTTAGCATCTGTCCGAGTGAAAATATTGAAAGTCCTACGGTAGTAGGTGCTCAGGCAGCAAATGAATTATTGAATATTATCGGTGTGAAGGCATCCTTTGTGTTTACGCCGTTTAATAAACAGGTATATATCAGCGCCCGTTCCATCGATGAGGTCAATGTACAGATCATTACAGAGCGCATGGGCGGTGGAGGCCATCTGAATATAGCCGGTGCACAGTTGAAGAATACAACGGTAGAAGAGGCTATCAGGAAATTAAAAGATGTCATTATTAAAATGACAGAAGAAGGAGCGATTTAAATGAAAGTTATATTATTGGAAGATGTAAAATCACTTGGAAACAAAGGCACCATTGTAAATGTCAGCGATGGTTATGCAAGAAATTTATTTACGAAAAAATTAGGCATTGAAGCAACGCCGAAGAATATCAATGACCTGAAGCTTCAGAAGGCACATGAGGAAAAAGTGGCACAGCAGATTCTGGACGAAGCAAAGGCATTTGCGGCTGAAATTGCAGAAAAGCAGGTTACGGTGTCCATCAAGGTTGGAGAGGGCGGAAGAACGTTTGGTTCTGTTTCATCCAAAGAAATTGCAGAAGCAGCGAAAGCGCAGCTGGGATATGACATTGATAAGAAAAAAATGCTTCTTACAAATCCCATTAAGGCGCTTGGTACTACAATTGTGCCGATTAAGCTGCATCCGAAAGTAACAGCGGAATTAAAGGTTGTAGTAAAGGAAGCTTAGGAGGAAGCCTGACATGGAAGAAGCACTCATAAAACGAGTATTGCCACATAGCGTCGAGGCAGAACAGTCTGTAATTGGCTCTATGATCATGGATAGAGAAGCGATTATGACTGCTTCCGAGATTATCAGCAGCGAAGATTTCTATCAGCACCAGTATGGGGTTTTATTTGAATCCATGCTGGAATTGTACAATGAAGGTAAACCGGTAGATCTGATTACATTACAGGACAGGCTAAAGGAAAAGGAAGTACCTCCGGAAATCAGCAGCCTGGAATTTGTAAGAGATCTGCTGAATGCAGTACCGACTTCAGCTAATGTAAAATATTATGCTAACATCGTTCAGGAAAAGTCAATGCTCCGGAAACTGATCCGGACGACGGAAGATATTGCAAATACCTGTTATGTGGCAAAGGACAGGCTGGAGGATATTCTGGGTGATACCGAGAAGAAAATATTTGATATCGTGCAGTGCAATACTTCCGGTGATTATGTCCCGATTAAGGAAGTTGTGCTGAATGCATTGGATAAAATAGAGCAGGCTGCCAAAAATAAAGGGAGTGTTACCGGAATACCTACCGGCTTTATTGATCTGGATTATAAGACATCAGGATTCCAGCCTTCCGACCTTATTCTGATAGCAGCCCGTCCTTCTATGGGTAAAACGGCATTTGTATTAAACGTTGCACAGAATATGGCATTCAAGGAAAATAAAACAGTAGCGATATTCAGTTTGGAAATGTCAAAAGAGCAGCTGGTTAACCGTCTGCTCTCCCTGGAATCTAAAGTTGATTCCCAATCCATACGAACCGGTAATCTGTCGGACGAAGATTGGTCCAAACTGATTGAAGGCGCAGGGATTATTGGAAAATCCCATTTGATTATTGATGATACACCGGGTATCTCTATCAACGATTTACGTTCCAAATGCCGAAAGTACAAACTGGAACAGGATCTGGGAATCATTATTATTGACTACCTTCAGTTGATGACCGGAAGTAAAAAAACAGATTCCAGGCAGCAGGAAATCTCCGATATTTCAAGATCTCTGAAAGAAGTTGCGAGGGAACTGCATGTACCTGTGGTTGCACTGTCTCAGTTGAGCCGTGCAGTAGAACAGCGTCCGGAACACCGGCCTATGTTGTCTGACCTTCGTGAATCCGGAGCGATAGAGCAGGATGCCGATGTGGTTATGTTCCTGTATCGTGATGATTATTATAACAAAGATACCGACCGGCCCAACATTGCCGAAGTAATTATAGCAAAACAGAGAAATGGTCCCATTGGTACGGTAGAGCTTGTATGGCTGCCGAATTATACAAAATTTGCAAACATGCAGAAGTAGCAGGAAGAGCGTTCATCTTGATTAAGGTGGGCGCTTTTTTATAAAATATAGATTGTGCTAAAATAATATGTTGCTAATATAAAGAAAAAAATATAAAGTTAATATTTATGTTGACTTCATAAACGCTTTGTCCTATAATAAAATATATATTTCTAATGAAGCAGATCTGCTTTAACTTCCCATTATAAGAATATTTAAGTGAAATTTTATAGAATATCCATGGCAAGGAATTTATCTGGTTGTTAAAGAGTTGCTAATCTTTATTTTTATCAAGGATCTTTCGCTTCTGATCTTGAGGCATTCAATACCTGAGGGAATGGATCCATAGAAGGGAGTGGATTCATGCCAAAGGAGATGTTACAATGGCATCCGGCTTTTTATGCTGTACTTCAGATAGAACTGCAGGACGAATTTAAACATCTGGACTTTGAGAATGAACATATGCTGGGGACGAAACCAAAGCAAATTGATGTATTGGTAATTAAGAATAAGGAGAATATCCGGATTAAAAAGAACATTGGACGGATTTTTCGAAAATATAATATCATTGAATATAAAAATCCAAAAGATTATTTAAGTATAGATGACTTTTACAAATGCTATGCTTACGCCTGTCTGTTCAAACAGGAAGGAAGCGGTCATGCCCCAATTGATATCAGAGATATCACCCTTACTTTTGTAAGCAGGCGTTTTCCTTTAAAATTAATCAATCATTGGAAGCGGGTAAGGGGATTTCAGATAGTAAAACAAGAAGAAGGGATTTTTTATATTTTGGGGGATATTATGCCAATACAATTACTCATAACCAGAATGCTTACAAAAGAAGAAAATCTATGGTTAAGAGGATTAGATGAAGGCATAAATGACAGAAGACTGATGGAACATTTATCCAGGGAGTATGAAAAGAATCAGAAAAACAAGCTTTATCAGTCTGCAATGGATATGATAATAAGAACCAATAAGAAAGAGTTTCAGGAGGCGAAGAACGATATGTGTGAAGCGATCAGAGAATTATTTAAGACCGAACTGGAAGAAGCAGTAGGAGAAGCAGTAAATAAGGCTGTTGCCCAGGCAGTGACCCATGCTACCGGTAAAGCCAGATGTGATATGCTGAATGCCTTAGAAGACATTCATAATAATATACCCCTTAAAAAGGTGCAGGAAAAGTATATTTTAACAAAAGAGGAAATAACCCGTCTGAAGAAATTAGCAATGTATTAATGCGTTAGACGGGAATTTCGTCGAAGCCTGAATTTTCCTGATGAAACGGGTGTTTTCCTGACATTATTTGCGATATCTCCATGTTTGAATCTAAGAATCAATATGATATAATAGCCATGTGCAGATTTACGTTTTGCTTAGAGCCAAAATGCCTGTATAGATTCTATTTTATAATGGAGGGGACGTATGGAAATAATGGACGAGACGAGATATATGATCTCCGATGCGGCTAAGAAGGTCGCAGTAGAAGCGCATGTTCTGCGTTACTGGGAAGAGGAACTGGAACTGCCCATAGCGCGGACTGAACTGGGTCACCGATACTATACAGAAGAAAATATTCGTATATTTCAGAATATTAAAGAACTGAAAGAGAGAGGATTTCAATTAAAGGCAATCAAAGTTTTAATACCGGAGATTGCAAAAAGGGAAATCAAAAATACAGATAACATTATTCACCTGGAAGAGAAACTGAACAGGAAATCACTTGATAAAGATCATGAAGCAGATAAACAGGTACAGGCTGCCGCTTCAGAACAAGAGAGAGACAAACAGAAAGAACAGACAGCAGAAGGTATGCAGAAGCCTCAGAAAGAGACTTTGACTGAAAGCGCTAAGGACAAGCCGCATCAGAATGGAAACAGTCAGGATAGACCAGTTAAGGACGGTAAAAGAGAAACCGTATCAGATAAAAAAGATTCCGAAAAGTGCGTTGCGGATGTATTGGAAACAACGTTATCGGAACTGGAATTTGATGTGGATAAACTCCTTCAATTTGAAAAAATTGTGGGTAACATCGTCACAACTGCTTTAAAAGAAAATAACAAAGAGCTGAACGATCAGATCAGCGAAAGTGTTTCCAAAGAAATTGATTATCTGCTGAAGCTGCGTGAGGAAAAAGAGGAAGACAGATACAGACGTTTGGATGAGACAATCCGGGCGCATCAGAACCAGGGTTCTAAACGTCTTGTAGCAGCTACCCAGTCCGAAGATGTGAAACCGCAGAAAAAAGGATTCTTTTTTTGGAGGCATTGATTATAAGTCACAATTTTCCTCTATATACCTATGCTTCTTTCATGTCTGGTATTACAAAAGTTCTCACCTAACAATTCCAGGTGAGAACTTTTGTTAATACGGTGAGTCAAGATTCAAAATACACAGATCTAATCATATCTGAATTCTGTATTTTTTCTAAATCTTCTTTACTAAGCCAGCTTACAAAACCGTAGATAGATAAACCATTTTCTTCTATATAAGTACAACTGGATGCTATGGTTTCTCTTTCAATTCCAACCATTTTACAAAAACTATTCTGATGGGAAAGATAGCGCAGCATACTTACCATATGGCTTTCCATAGTAGTCTCATCATTTGTTAATGCATCCAGTTCATTCATTGTCAGATCGGTGGAATCCAGCTTTAAATATGGATACCGGTCAGGATATGGGTTGTGGAGAATGAGCCCTTCCGGCTGCGTCTGGAAACCGGTAACGTAGTCTGAATAGGAAGCTGTTTCACTGGTTTTGCATGCTGCCCATGACAGGTTTATAAGATGTTCCTTTTCAAATGATTTGTAATCTGAGAAGGATTGATAGTCTTTGAAAGAGACATAGGCCCGATACATTTGGTCATCCTGCAAAGTTGAGATTTTTTGCTCGATGTCTTCTTTGGGGATTCCGCTCCAGGTCCACTGTGCATAATGGTCTTCCGGCTTGAGAAGCAGATTGCCCACGGGTAAGTTTAATATATTGGCGTCATACATCGTTAAATGATTGCGTGTTATTTTGCCGGCGTAAAGAGAAGGATAAGAATTTCCCCTGGTAATGGAAGGCTGCAGGAAAATATCATAGGACCCGTATTCTGTTGAGGATACGGCGACGGAGTCCTGAATATCCAGCGGCATCATCAGCTCTGTAAATACGCTCATATCCAGGGTTATTTGATTCATGTGCTCATCCAAAGTTTTTGCAGGATTATAAAAAAAGCTTTCCATAAGCGGTGAAAGACCAAATTGTATAAAGAGAATGAGAATCAATGATATGGCAGTAAACACCGCACCCATTTTTAAGAATGCCTTTCGAATGGCTTTTTGGATCAGTGCGGAATCCGTGTCTTTATGAGCATGTGTTTTATCATTTTTGG
>NZ_JAWYAJ010000208.1:0-10717 GCF_034124845.1 Robinsoniella sp. | reverse complement strand
CCACCGGAAAATGTCTTCACCTTCTGGTCTTTACGCTCCCTTAACCCCACAAATGAAAGTGCCTTGTCTGCCTTTTCACATCGTTCTTTCCCCTTCAGACCATAAAGAGATGCAAAAAAACGTACATTCTGCATAGCGGTAAGATCTTCGTACAAAGCCAGATCCTGTGGTACAACACCAAGATGGTACTGATACTCTTTCTTTGCATCCTGCATACGATTTCCCTTATAATGGATTTCTCCGCCATCTGCCCCCAGAACTCCCGCCAGGATATTGATTGTCGTACTTTTACCTGCTCCATTGGGACCCAGGAAGCAGAGAATCTCTCCCCGCATAATCTCAAATGAAATATTATTTACCACCTTCTTATCGCCGTAGCATTTATACAGATTTATCACTTTCATAAATTGATCCATAGGAATACCTCTCATTCTTTCTTTGTTTTGTTCCTGACATTACTTTACCATCAAGGACAAAAAAAGAAATCAACCGAATGGTTGATTTCTAAGGTTGAGAATCAGCTTCCCTTTTAAACACGATCTTTCATGCTATCTAAGCAGCCCCATACTCCCCGTAAGTTTGTTTACCTGCTTCTTATTTCCATACATCGCAATCCCAAAATACTGCAAGTTTTCTTCCTCTGTTCTGCCAATTTTCTCTGTAAAGTCTTCGTAATCATTACAGCTCTGCGCCACATCTGAAAAATCCACGACCGTCAATTGCTGAAATTCTTCCGTATAAAGCCTGCTGCGCAGCTCCTTTATAATTTGAACACTTCCCTTCAAAATAGGAACCGGAATTGCTGTAATACCCAGGTGATTGTTCTTTGTTCCATCCAATACATCCGGTCCCAGGATTTCCTCATGTTGTTTTCCTAGCGTTATACCAAGAACTGCTGCCGTATTTGCAATAATTCCAAGGGGAAGATTTTCATCAATTACCATGACACATTTATCATTCTGACTATCCATTTTGTTCTCCTTTGCATCTGATCATATTCGAAATATTTATTACCTTTGCAAAGTATAACACATTCTATAATAGTTCTCTTGTATGATATTGACAGTCTCATACGCACATGTAACAAAAGAATTCAGCCTCTTCTACATTTGGATCCTACTGTGTACTGCACGGCATTTTGTTTCTTTCACCATTTGAAGAAAATATTCATGGACTCTGGTATCTGCCGTAACTTCGGGATGAAAGGAAGCTCCAAGCTGATTCTTATACCTTACCGCCACTATTTTATCATCAACCCTTGCCAGTACATCGACTGCCGGACCCACACTTTCAATGTATGGTGCCCTGATAAATGTCATTGGAATCCTGCCGATTCCAGCCATATGCCCGTATGTATGAAAGCTGCCCAGCTGTCTGCCATATCCATTTCTTTTTACGGTAACCGGCAGTGTTCCAAAGTGAACCTGTTCATCATTGGATAACTTTTCTGCAAGCAAAATCAATCCGGCACAGGTACCCAGTACTGGAAGCCCGTTATCAATCTTTGTTTTTAAGACGTTGTATAAGTCCAGTTCTTTTATAAGCTTCCCCATTACTGTGCTCTCTCCGCCCGGCAATATCAGTCCTTCAAACGCTTTTTCTGCATCCTCTTTCTTCCGTATCTCGATGCAGTCTGCGCCCAGTTTCTCCAGCATCTTTTCATGTTCTATAAAAGCACCCTGAACTGCCAACACTGCAAGTTTCACTTTATTTTCCCCTTTCCGCCATCAAAAGTCCGATTTCCTGCTCATTGATTCCCACCATGGCCTCTCCCAGGTCTTCCGACAATTCTGCCAGCATTTTTGCATCCTGGTAATTGGTAACGGCTTTAACAATTGCCTGTGCCCTCTTAGCCGGGTCTCCTGATTTGAATATACCCGATCCCACAAAGACTCCTTCTGCTCCAAGCTGCATCATCAACGCCGCATCCGCCGGAGTCGCCACTCCGCCTGCTGCAAAATTAACCACCGGAAGCCTTCCGTTACGATGCACATAGTCTACCAGCTCACATGGAACCTGGAGCTCTTTTGCTGCCTGAAATAATTCGTCCTCCCGCATTGATACCAACCTCGCTATTTCCTGATTCATCTTTCTCATATGACGAACTGCCTGCACGATGTCACCGGTTCCAGGCTCCCCTTTTGTACGGATCATGGACGCTCCTTCCGTAATTCTCCGAAGTGCTTCCCCCAGATCCTTCGCACCGCATACAAAAGGTACCTTAAATTTTGTCTTATCGATGTGATACACATCATCTGCCGGAGACAGTACTTCACTCTCGTCTATATAATCAATCTCAATCGCTTCCAAAATCTGAGCCTCAGCAAAATGCCCAATTCTGCACTTTGCCATGACAGGTATCGTCACTGCCTCCTGGATTCCCCGAATCATGCCGGGATCACTCATTCTGGAGACTCCACCAGCGGCTCTGATATCAGCCGGAATACGCTCAAGCGCCATAACCGCACATGCCCCGGCGTCCTGGGCGATCTTCGCCTGCTCCGGTGTAGTTACATCCATGATTACTCCACCCTTTAACATCTGTGCCAGTTCCTTGTTTAATTCATATCTGTTCTGTTCCATTTAAACACTCTCCTGTTATCTATCCTGTTGTAATTGTTATCAGCAGCAAGTAAAAATTGTATGGCTCATACCTTTTTCGAATTAAGATCATAAGAATTCCTATCATTCATTGCAAATGGGCAATTTTTATGGTTCTACTATATCCGAAATGTGTCCTTGTTTCAAATGCCAGTATTACTTTTTTAAACCATGCCAGTTTAGCAAAAACAGATATGCACTAAATAACCGGTACCCAGAATTGAATTTCACTCTCTCCATTCTCATCAATTACTTCTCCATACTTAGCAAAGTCATATGGATTACTTTCGTTAAAGCGGCAGGCTGCGCTTGGAAACCATTCCTGATAAATATATTTCACAACCGGCTGCAGGCTGTCCTCATTTCTTCCCCGAAAAGTAAAAACCACATATTTACTGGGGGGCAAGATAAATAGGTCCATTCCTTTTGGCAGTTCTTCTTCCACACTTACCTGGGCTCCGGCAATGTAATTGAAAACAGGAATTGCATCATTTACATCATCATACTCAAACATTGAATAATCATTTATTCCGATTAAAAAATCCATATCCGTTCTGTTTTTAATTTTATGCTTGTTTCCATGGATAAAACGCCAGCATTTTCCCATTGCCTGAAACCCTTTTTTCGTACTTATACTACAGCCGATCAGCGTAATGGCACCCGCTTCTATGATCTTAATTTCCATAATCCGGTCCCCCCTTAACTTTTTACAATTCGTCACATCATACTTTAGTTGTAACGGCAGAAAACTGCCATGCTTTCGAAAAGATGCGGGGCTATATTGAAACATTTCTTTAAATCCATTGGAAAATGCCCGCTGAGTTTCATATCCGGCACACAGAGCGATTTCTATAATGGGTTTTTCGGTAAAGATAAGCATTCGGGCTGCTTCTGTTAATCTGCGCCTTTGGATGTATCGATGGACGGTAAGCCCGACAACCAAATGAAACATCCTGTGCAGATGATATTTGGAGTATCCGATTGCTGTTGCAATCGACTCTAGATCCAGCCTATCATCCAAAAGATGTGTTTCTATATAGTCAATTACCCGTCCGATTTCATATCGGTTGTTTTCCATTTTGCGCCTCCTTGTATTTTGGGGTCTATGTTCTCCGTTCAGTATCCGGTATCCATTTCATCGGTCATTACTTTATGTTCCTAATTAATATAGCAGAATCCACAGAATTTTTATTCATATAAATTGCTATCTTGATCTTTTCATCTTTATTTTCCCCGGAACTCCCAGAGTTTCTTTAAATAAAAAAGTGGCAAAAAACATATAAGGCTGAATGAACCTGTATATATTTTGCCACATTTATAATTCTGCTTTAATTTTCAATTACGTTCTAATTCCTGTCCAGGACAACCAGCCTGGATATAATTTCTTCACAGATCTCTACCACATTCTTGCCATCTGTCTCCACGATAATATCTGCGGTGGCAAGATATTTTTCCCGGCGTTTTTCCATTAACTCTTCTATGAATGCCACATTCATATTGTCATTCAGAATCGGGCGTTCTTTACTATCCTTCACCCGTTCGAATATTGTCTTGGGGGAAGCGCTCAGCAATACAACTCTGCCATGCTTCTTCATATGTTCCGCATTCTCAGGGCGCATTACGATACCACCTCCACAGGAAACAATAGCCTGACTCTTTTTCTGAAGCTCAATCAGCAGATTGCTTTCCAGATCACGGAAAAATGCCTCTCCATACTCCTCAAAAATCTGTGGTATTGACATACCCTGCTTCTCAGCGATCAGGGTATCCATCTCAATACGCTCCATTTCAAGCATTTCCTCGAGTCCATCTGCAACGGTACTCTTTCCAGCCCCCATAAATCCGATTAAAAAGATATTATAGTCTAACAAACTCTTCGTCTGTACCTTACGGCTGTTTTTCATAATATATTTAAAAATATGTAGAATTTCATCTTCAAATTCTTGATCTTTAACCTTATTCTTCAGAACATTTTCCTGTTCCTTATCCTGTTCTGGCTGAATAAACTGCATACCTGTTTGCTTTTTGTATTCGATCAAATCCTTCATGCAATTCATTCGAATAATAAGTTCCTCAATAATGCGGTCATCACATTGGCTAATCTTTTCTCTGATTTCTTCTAATCTATCCATCTGGGCTTTTCCTTTCTTACATTTCTATGCTGTATTATAACAGGGAGATGGAAAATTATCAACATTTTAATACTTTAAAGTGAAAAATTATCACTGTGTCGTCAGCCTCCCCATTTCAGCTTTTGCAGAAAGGGATACATCATATCCCTTGTGATGACTGCACCGGATCATTTTTTCTCTTATTAGCATGACGTTTTATTTAGCTGTTTTATTTATAAAGGCTTTGGATGATAAAAAGTAAAATGCTATTGTCAGTCCCAGACACCATATAGTGGCAATGAGCAGGGTATCGGTGTTTAAGGGTTTTCCTAATAATAACATCCTTATAGACTCTATAACTGGTGTCATTGGCTGATGTTGTGAAAAGATTTTTAATAACTTTGGCATAGTTTCCACCGGAACAAACCCTGAACTCAAGTATGGCAGTATAATGACGATAACAGAAAATGCACCTGCCCCCTCGGAACTGTTTGCTGTGATACCAATAAAAACTGAAATCCATGATATAGTGACAATATACAGTAAAACGATCACAATCACTATTAGCCAATCCACAAGGTTTGCTGTGGGACGAAAACCAACTACAAAGGCCACCGCAATTACAATAATAGTTGTCAATAAATTGCGGAGCAATGCCCCTATAACATGACCGCTTAAAATAGAAGATTTTATGATCGGCATTGTACAAAATCGTTCTATGATTCCATTTTTAATATCACTGCTAACGCTAATTGCCGTTGTAGACGCACATTGCCCAATACATTGAAGTATGATACCAGGTACAATATAATTCACGTAAGAAGAATCACCCACATTCATAGCACCGCCAAATACATAAACAAAAAGAACCATCATTAAAGCCGGTAAAATAAAACTTGTTAAAAACGTGTCTATATTTCGTTTTGACAGTGTCAGGCACCTTTCGGTCATGGTTAATGTATCCCTGAATATTCTTATCGTTTTACTCATTTTTTAATGCCTCCTTTTCTCCAATCAGTGTTAGAAATACATCTTCTAAAGAGGGAGATTTACGTGATACATCTTTAATATTTATGTTATGCGCGGTAAACAGCTGAAATAATTTTGTCAATACTTTGATTGCTTCCAGTGTATACACCGTTAGTTGATTTTTCTCCTGATCAGACGTTACCCTATATTCCTTTAGTAACGATAGAGCCTTTTCATAGTCTTGTTTGGATGGAAATTCAAACTCTACGATTTCCTGTGGCAGCAATTTTTTTAATTCCTCTAAGGTACCCTCTACGATAATGGAACCTTTATCTAAGATTGCAATATTGTCTGCCAGCTGTTCCGCTTCTTCCAGATATTGTGTAGTGAGAAAAATCGTAGTACCCGTATTCTTTAAATCTTTGATAATCTCCCACATATTATGGCGGCTTTGCGGGTCAAGTCCAGTCGTTGGTTCATCTAAAAAAAGAACAGACGGACTATTTACTAAACTCATTGCAATGTCCAATTTTCTTCTCATCCCGCCTGAATATGTTGATACCAAACGGTTAGAAGCTGAAACCAAATCAAAATAAGTTAATAATTCATTCGCTCTTTCTTTCACATTGGGTAAATGCGTCAGTTTCCCGATTAGAATGAGATTTTCCAATCCTGTCAGGGTTTCGTCAACTGCCGAAAATTGTCCCGTAAGGCTGATAACTTCATGTATCTTGTGTGGTTCTTTCCGTACATTATAGCCACATACATTTATACTTCCACTGTCTGGTTTAATGAGCGTTGATAAAATTTTTATTGTCGTTGTTTTTCCAGCTCCATTGGAACCAAGCAGCGAAAAGATTGTTCCTGTTTCCACTTCAAAATTTACGTTGTTTAAAACGGAAACCTTTTTATAGCTTTTCTTTAGACCTTTCACATCAATGCTAATATTCTTAGAAATCATATGATACCCTCCTATATATACATGGTGTTTGTATGTATTTAAGTAAAAAAATAAAATTGCATTGCCTGGCAATTTTATTCTTTTTCAAGATCTTCTATTCGTTCTATTGTCTGTTCCAATGATAGTAACATCTCATCGTCTATAATTGGAACACCTAATGTTTCAAACATCTCTTTTGCAAAGTACAGTTTTTCATATAATTCTTTTTTCGTACAAGGAAAAATCGTTGGTACAAACCATATACCTATAATCAATGTAAATATACTGGTAAATGCTTTTAGATATTTTATATTTTTGATTGAGCCGTCATCTATAGCTTCTTGAAGCAATTCTTCAAAACTAGAAGCAAGCATATTTTGATTATATTCCAAACACTCTGCTAAAATCCTGGGATTTTTTGTCAGTGACATAGACATTAAATTAAGTTCCCGAAGGTCTTGATTTGAATTTTGCATTACAATGACTTTTTTTAATTTTTCTAAGCCATTTAGTCCTTTTTCATTTCTTACCTTTTCAAAAGGGTTATTTTCATCAAACATTCTGTTCCCTAATGCGTCCAGAACTTCCTCTTTGGAATTAAAATGATGATAAAAAGCACCTCGTGTCAAACCACCTAAATCATTGACAATGTCTAAAACCGTTGTTTCCTCGTATCCTTTTTCCAGGAATAACCTTAACGATACATCTAATATTTTTTGCACCGTTTCTTCTGGATATTTGTTTCGTGGCATTTCATTACCTCCATATATACATACACCATGTTTGTATTTTCAAGATAACATATACCATGCGTGTTGTCAAGTGGCAACTGATGCAGTCTCACGTGCTGCGTAAAGACAGTATTTATTTTCTGTGTTTTTCAATATAACATATAGTATTCACCTATTGCTTATGCTATAATTTTATTCAAAGTCCTGCGCTTGTATCTTCACTTAAATGGTGACACTACCGCAGCATTTCTTAAAACCAAATAAATTTGTCAAAGCACTTGAATTTGTCATCTAATTCAGAAAGGATCGAACTATGCAAAGAAGGAAATTGGGTAATACCGGCTATGAGATCAGCCCTGTTGTCTACGGAGGTATTGTATCTATGGATGATGGCCAGGAAGCATCCGACCGCTATGTGGAATATGCTATTGAACATGGCATCAATTATTTTGATGTGGCTCCCACTTATGGGGATGCCCAGGAAAAACTGGGTAATTCTCTGAAACCTTACCGAAATCATATTTATCTTGCATGTAAGACAAACTGCAGGCTGGCTGAAGACGGTAAAAAAGAGTTAGAAGAATCTTTTGACCTGCTGCATACGGACTATTTTGATGTATACCAAATGCATGGACTCGTATCCATGGAAGAACTGGATACCGCTTTTTCCAAAGGCGGTGTAATGGAAATCATGTGTAAAGGGAAAGAAGAAGGTGTTTTAAAGAAGCTGGGTATCACCTGCCATAATGAGGAAGTTGCTCTGGAGGCACTTAAACGCTATGACTTTGACACCGTTCTTTTTCCTTTAAACTGGGGGATAAACCTTGGCAAAAAGTTTGGAACACGCATTGCTAAATCCGCCAAAGAAAAAAACATCGGTTTACTTGGCATGAAAACCCTGATTCACCGTGCATGGATAAATGAAGAAGAACGTATCGGGTCCGACTTCCCGAAATCCTGGTGTAAACCAATTTCTGACAATGTGGACCTGGGGATCGCCGCCATTAAATACACCCTTTCCATGGGGGCAGATGCTGTAGTACCCCCTGGAAACTTTGAAAGTTTTTCTTTTGTTGTAGATCATATCGACGAATGCCTGAACACTCCTCTCACTGAAAAAGAAAGAGCTCTACTGGCTGACGAACTAAAAAAGATAGATGGACAATATTTCTTTTAATTGAATAATTATTTACTATAATGAATGCCTGCAGCTATTAGTTCAGGTATCCATTAATTATTCTTTTGCTGTAGCTGTCAGATAGCTGCAAAACGTTTTCATCCCGTATTAGTATATTCACACATGCTTGAACACATTAATGTATTAAAGAACTAATTGACTTTTTATGTCAAATAGTTTACTATTAAAAAATCATATATTACAGAATTTTACTGATAAAAACGAGGTAATGAAAGGGGATTATAATAATGGCAAGAAAAATAACCGGTCATACACGTCTTGCATGTCTTTTAGGAAGTCCAGTGGAGCATAGTATTTCACCTGCAATGCATAACGAAGCGTTTGAGCAGCTTGGCATTGACTGTACTTATCTGGCATTCGATGTTGGTGTAGATAAAATGCCTCAGGCAGCAGAAGGTCTTCGCGCAATGAACGTTTTAGGCTTTAATATTACAATGCCTGATAAAAATATCATGTGTGAACTTTGCGATGAACTATCACCTGCAGCCAGAATCGGCGGTGCTGTAAATACTGTTTTAAATGACAACGGTAAATTGATTGGATACACAACGGATGGTACCGGATTCATGATGGCATGCAAAGATTCCGGATTCGACATCATCGGCAAGAAAATGACCCTGTTAGGAGCGGGTGGTGCTGCCAGCGCTATTTTAATACAGGCCGCTTTGGACGGTGTAAAAGAAATCTCTGTATTCAGCATTCACGATGCATTCTGGGATCGTGCACAGAAAATCGTGGAAACCTTAAATACCGAAACCAAATGTAAAGTAACTCTGTTTGACTTTGACGATCCTTCTATCCTGAAGTCTGAAATTGCAGAAAGCGATATCCTGACCAACGGAACCAGTGTTGGAATGGCGCCCAAAACGGATGGCTGCCTGATTACCGATACCAGCTTCTTCCATAAAGACCTGATGGTATTTGACGTAATCTATAATCCAAAAGAAACGAAGCTGCTAAAGCTTGCCCAAGAATGCGGATGCCGTACCGCTAATGGCATGTATATGCTGTTATACCAGGGTGCAGCTTCCTTTAAGATCTGGACCGGGCAGGACATGCCGATAGATATTATAAAAGAAAAATATTTCAGATAATCCTTTTTCGCATTTGATAAGGAACCGGAAATATAAATGAAATTGCCTCCGTGATTACGTTTAAATATCCTTCCGGGACAGTTCACAAAGTATTTTCCGGTTTTTTTTTTTATTTAACTGCTTATTTATCTTCTATAATTTAACTTATCCAACTTCTATATATTTGTCTTCTAAAATTTTTATCTGTCTATTTTCTTATTTATTTTATTCTTTTGTTTCCTCATTATTTTCTTCCGCATCCCCCAATTCCTCTTCCTGCTTAATCTGACCTTCTTTTATTTGCTGAACCGTCTCAACGGACAGACCTGTCTTCGTGGCAATGACTTCCACATCCAGGATATCGATGAGATTTTTTGCAATGTCTATTGCTTTCTTCTGCTCACCTTTTTCGATTCCTTTTTTGATTCCTTTTTCAATACCTTCCTCACGAATCATTATCTTTTCTTCCCATTGCTGCAAATAACGCACCCCCACTTCTTCATTGCGCTTTATGCTGCAGACGCGCTTATGTATCCTTTGAATACGCGCACTTTCGCATTTGCTGCAGACTTCATCCGTAGAACATTCAACGTAATGCAGAAAATCAATTAATTCCTGGCTTACCCCGTGCCGGTCTGTCCCTTTTGTGTTTAAAAAGATCCTAACTGCACCATCTTCTAAAATAGTGCCTGGTAATTCCTTGCACTCCATACGGCAGGTATAGCGGTACTTTCCAAATCCAAAGAGATCAAAGCATGCAATCATTATCATATAGGAATCATTTAACTCATTAAAATCTATAACACCCGGCTCTAACAGGGATACATCCAGATGGGCTTGATAGAACCTGCCACGTCTCGCCAGATTCCCGGCATTCTTTTGCTGCATTTCCATATTGTAGATTTTATCTTCTGCGTCTGCAGCAAAAACATCCATTTTTATAGATCTCTGAGAAGTTGTTGTCCGAAATTCCTTTTCCGTTTCATTTTTCATCAAAATAGTAATTTCTTTATCCAGTATAATTTCCAGCATCGCCTGACAGCATTCGGGATCTTCTGCTACCTGGTCAAACAAAAATCTGTCTTTCAAATCCA
>NZ_JAWYAJ010000207.1:0-2000 GCF_034124845.1 Robinsoniella sp. | reverse complement strand
TAGGACATCTGTATCATCCTGAAAAGGCAACTGAGGTTTTGTTTTGGGAACCCCAGTCTATTGATGTTGATCAACATGGAAATCTCTATATAGTGGATCAGAATAACCATATTATTCTCAAATATGATGGAGAAGAGGTCGTCAGGGTTGCTGGAAATGGAAAGTATGGTTATACAGGTGACAATGGTATGGCTGCTTTTTCTACCTTAAATAAACCCACTGGACTTGCAGTCTGCGATAACATATTGTTTATTACTGATACTGGGAATGACGTTGTACGCAAGGTGGATACAGAGTCGGGAATAATAAGTACTGTTGCCGGAGTAGGGGCGCCTGGCTATGCTGGCGATAACGGACCTGCGAATGTCTCTAAACTGGACAAGCCAGGCGGTGCAGCAACAGATAATAAAGGCAATCTATATATAAATGATATAGCAAATAATGTGATAAGAAAAATTGATAAACAAAATATAATTACAACATTTGCCGGTAGTGGGCAATATGGTTATGGCGGTGATGGAGAAGATGCATCAAATGCCAGCTTCGGGGAAATATATGGAATTGGCATAGACAAAAGCAGGTACCGGTTTCTTTACCTCGCTGATTATTTTAACCATTGCATACGGGCAGTGGACCTGACTGCAAGAAAGATCAGTACAGTTGCCGGTCAGGGAGTTTCCGGTTATAAAGGAGATGGTCAGCATCCATTAACCGCATTACTAAACAGACCTGTGGCAGTCTGTTCGGATATTCATGGAAATATTTTTATTGCAGAATCTGGTAACCATTGTATACGTGTTATCCCGGCAGGCAAAAGTAAAATCTTTACTCTGGTTGGGGATGGAACGTATGGGATAGGCAGGACTGAAGATATAAAAGACTACAAGCTGGCTAACCCGAATGGAATTGCAGCAGATGACAGCTTTCACCTGTATATACTGGATGGAGCTAATAATAGAATCAGTATGATTGACTATAGTGATATGAACAAATAATGGAGGTATTTTATGGAAAAATATTCAGAAACTCAAGAAATTATTAAAAACATAGTAGCCAGCAGGATAAAAGATGAGGAAAAAAAGCGAAATCTGGAATATGAAACACCGCTTTTGGAATTAGGTATAGATTCTATTCTTGCATTATCTATACTGGTAGAGATCGAAGAAGAATTTAATATTGAAATAAATGATGAAGATTTAAATATGGATGCAATTAAGAATATAGCGAAGTTTGCAGAATTGGTAGAATCCTATCGTAAGTGATACATAGGAAGTTAAATCAGGGGAGGTGAATTATGGATACAATTGATCTTAGTGGACAGGTTGCTGTTGTGACTGGAGCGGGAAGAGGATTGGGAAGAGAATATGCGAAGGTTCTTGCAACGAATAGAGCTTTGCTGATCATAAATGATAATGCCTATAATGAAGATGGAACTTCACTGGCTTCTGAGACAGCAAGGGAGATAGAGGATATGGGAGGATGTGCAATTGTTAATACGGACGATATTTCAACCAGAGATGGCTGCAGAAATTTAATTGAAACAGTAGAAAATAACTTTGGTTTTGTGGATATTTTCATACATAATGCGGGCTTTATTCTAGAAAAAGATTTTCTGGATCATGATGATTTTGACTGGAATAAAATGTTAGATATCCATTTAAATGCATCATATTATCTGCTAAAAGGCATTATCCCGTTGATGATGAAGAAAAAATATGGACGAATTGTAATGGTTACCTCTACTGACGGTATGTTTGGTTTAGAAAAGCAAGCGGGTTATGCAGCTGCCAAGATGGGAGTTTTTGGCTTGGTACAGGTTATTAAGCAAGAGTTTCAAGACATGGATATTAAATGCAATTTAATCTCTCCACTGGCAGCAACACAGCAGACAAAAAATGCATTGCAGGGAATATTAGTAGAAAAACTCAGCCTGGAAAAAGCAGCACCCATTATAGGATATCTATGTTCGCCACAATGCAGACATAATGGGAAAGTATTTA
>NZ_JAWYAJ010000206.1:30015-40825 GCF_034124845.1 Robinsoniella sp. | reverse complement strand
GATTTTTGTTCTAATATGTATTGTTCGATTGAGTCAATTCTTTTTGTACGCATAGTCCATTCCCTCTCCTAAATGATGAGTATATTATAGTATATTTTGGGTAAGTTGAAAAGGTGTATTTTGTAATATTTTTAATTTTATGGATGTGTATGCCAGAAAATACAAAGTGTATTCCCTTGATCTGTTTGAATTATAGAGTACAAGAACGGTATCTTTTTGAAAATTTCAGCAACACTACCATAATATTATCACGATGAAGTTAAAATATAACCAAAAACAATTGACAACAATATCAAAACATGCTAGGATAAATGCATAAAAATGATCAATACATATCCAAAATCAGGTTAAAGATAATAAAAAGTTCTTTAATAATTATTTAACTATTAATGATTTGCGATTTTGGCTTTATGGGAGGAGAAAAAGATGTATTTAAACAGCAGGCAGAAAAGGCAGCGGGTGCTGATGATGATATTTGGAGCATTTGCGATATTTTTTACCGGTTATCCTCATATATGGTCTGTATATCAGCCGTATATCCGGGAACTGACAGGATGGACAGAGGGACAGACGTCCATGTGTTTTTATCTGTCTATGTTAACCTTTGTGTTTGGCAATATTTTTGGAGGACGTATTCAGGACAGATATAGTCCCAAAATAGCAATTGCAGTTGGAGGAGGTATCTTTGCGGCGGGTATTTTGCTGTCGGCATTTTTGATGATACCGTCGCCGCTGCCCATGTATTTTACATATGGTGTGATGCAGGGATTTGGACAGGGAATGATGTATACCACGATTCTTTCCACAGCACAGAAGTGGTTTCCCCACAAACTTGGATTTGCATCAGGCGTTGTGGTTACGGCAAATGGTCTGTGCGGATTCTTTCTTGCTCCGGTCAGCAGAGCGATTTTAGCGGAGGATGGTCCGAAAACGGCGTTTTTGGTGATTGGAATCGTAATAGCCATTTCCTGGGTTTTAGGATGCATTTTTATCAAAAATCCCCGGCAGGCTGGCGTCAGGGAAGCAGATCGTCCCGGTTGGGTTGCAGATGAGACGCCCTCTTTGGAAAAGCAAAAACAATATACATCCAAAGAGATGATACGTACCAGAAAATTCTACTATCTGGTTGCAACAATGCTTTTTGGGCTGATTTCTTATTTCATGATTTCCCCGGTTGCACAGGGGATTCAGACAGAACGGGGAATTGGCGTATCCATTGCTGTAACGGCGGTTATGTTAGGCTCCATCATGAATGCATCCGCAAGACTGTTTCTGCCTTCTATGGCGGATAAAATTGGAAGAGTGAAGTGTGTAAAAGGAGTGCTGGTGGTATCGGTTGCAGCGATGATTATGCTGGCAGTATCGAAATCTATGTTTACTGCTCTCACCACCGTTTCCGTAGTGCTGATGTATGGCTGCTATGGAGGAATCATGGGAAGCTTCCCCTCCCTTACAAGCTCCATTTTCGGGCTTTCCCATTCCGGGGAAAACTACGGATTTGTCATGTCAGGAATTGTAATTGCTACCCTTGGAGCGCCCTTTGTGGCTAATTTAATGACAGCCAATGGTTTTGATACCAACATGGGATTTATAGTCGGGGTAATTTGTGCAGCGCTTTCCGTTCTGTTTATCCTTCTCCTGGAAAGAGAATTGTCGGATAAGCGGGCAGGAAAAGACTTTGGGAATCAGGAAAAAAAGAAACCGGCAAGAGTAATTACAGTAAAGTAATTGTAATTGCATTAATATAGAATCAAAATTAATGAAAATAGAATAGGAGGAATGATCGATGGCATTAGTAAAAATGAAAGACCTGCTGGAAAGAGCTAAGGCAGCAAAAACAGGATGCGGGGCATTCAGTGTGGGGAACATGGAAATGGTAAAAGGTGCCCTGCGGGCAGCGGAAGAGACAAATACTCCAATTATACTGCAGATCGCAGAGGTGAGGTTAAAACATTCACCCCTGGAATTAATGGGACCTATGATGGTGCAGGCGGCTAAAGAAGCAAAGGTGGATATAGCCGTGCATCTGGATCACGGTCTCACAATGGAAACCGTAAATAAGGCATTAGAACTGGGATTTACCTCTGTGATGTTTGACGGGTCTACCAGCCCTTTTGAAGATAATATAGCAAAGACAAAACAAGTGGTGGAGCTGGCTAAAAAATACGGAGCGACTGTGGAAGCGGAACTTGGACTGGTTGGGGGAAGTGAAGATGGAAGCTGTGACCATGGAATCCGCTGTACCGATCCGGAGGATGCTAAGATCTTCTGTGAAAAAACAGGCGTGGATGCACTGGCTGTTGCTATCGGGAATGCCCATGGCAATTATCCGGTTGCGCCGACACTGGCATTTGATGTTCTGGAGAAAATCCATCTAAGTACCGATGTTCCGCTGGTACTTCATGGTGGAAGCGGAATTACAGATGAAGATTTCCAAAGGGCAATTTCCCTGGGAATCTGTAAAGTGAACATTGCAACGGCGAGCTTTAACAGCCTGATGGAAAAAGTTGAGGCGTACATGGGTACTCCGGGAAAACACAATTATTTTGATTTAAATACGGCTATGGAAACCGGCGTTTACGAAAATGTAAAACGGCATATAGAGGTATTCCAGACGATATACCAATCATAGATGAAGGGTACGAATACTTCGGAATAGCTCTCTGTTTCTGGGCTTACGGGATGAGACTGGGGCGTACAGATGGCAGGAATGAATTTTCAAATGCGCTCTATTGTATTTACCCCGGGAGACATCAGAAGTATCATCATGAATCTTCACTTGTTTACCTTCCCGATATTGGATATAATGAAAAAAGACAATTGGGAGGCAGGAATGTTATTTCAACCTCTCTTTTCTATATATAAAATTGGCTGACGGGGTAAAGTGTATGAGGAAAACAGGGCTGCTCCTTATGGGAGTGTTGTGTATGGTGCTTTTGGCAGGGTGCAGTAAAAGACAGGAGACGGTATCGAAAACGGATCCGTATGTGATCGGAGTTGTGACGAAATCCAGAGACAGTGAATATTGGATGTCTGTTTGTTCCGGTATGGAAAAAGCAGCCGATGAGGAGGGCGTCTCCGTTTTAATTGTTTCGCCGGATACGGAAACTGACGTCCGGCTTCAGAAAAAAATGATACAGGATCTTCTGGATAAAAAGGTGGATGCACTGGCGGTATCTCCCATAGATTCCTACAGCAATGCTGATTACATAAAAGAGGCGCAGGATATGGGGATACCGGTATTTTCCTATGATACGCAGATTGCGGATGCCAGTGTGCCTTATATTGGGATTGACAATGAAAAGGCAGGAAGGGATCTGGCTGAGTACATGGCTGGACAATTACGTGGTAAGGGGAAAGTTGGAATTATATCGGGGGATTTGAAACAGACGGCACATGCCAGCAGAATCAAAGGATTTGAGGACTATATCGAAAAAAATACCGATATTCAGGTGTCATTTGTGGAGAGCGGATACAGTAACCTTCAGATGTCTGAACGGGAAATAAGCAGACTTATGAACGATAATCCGGATATTTCTGGAATTTTCGCCACCAGCGCAGTAACAGCTCTTGGCATCATGGAGTATATGAAAGGGAGCCCGGTCACCATCGTTACGGTGGATGCCCAGGAAGATGCCATAGAGGCAGTAAAAAACGGCGGCATTGCGGCACTGGCATCCCAGTCCGGTTATGCGATTGGAGAGGAGACGATCCGTTATATCGTTAATGATAAAAATGGAAATGTACAGGAGGACCAGACGATCCTTCCTGTAGAAATAATTACCCATGAAAATGTAGAAGATTATGAAAAATTAAAAGAAACTTTATCATAATATATCCAAACCTAAAAATAAGACACAAAAATATAGAAATATTACAATATGATAATGATGAGATTATGAATATGGTAATTTATTTGAATACTTAAAAAGTAACCCATAAAAAGTACCCGCTAATCTAAAAAATACCTTACTGGGAAAGCTTTTGAAATCAGGTAGAATAAAGCTATCAGATGGAAAAAGAAAGGCGGTAAGGAAATGTTATTTACGGTATTTAGTTTTTTACTTTGTATGGTTTTGGTAGGGGTTTACGTTGTAAGACAAACGAGAAAGTCAAGCCTGGATACCCAGGATGGATACTTTCTGGCAGGCAGATCGCTCACCGCTCCGGTTATTGCAAGTTCGATTATTTTGACAAATTTGTCTACCGAACAGCTAATCGGGCAAAGCGGTCAGGCGTATGCGGCAAATATGGGACCAATGGCATGGGAAGCGACTTCCTGTATCGCAACTATTTTTCTGGCAGCGATCTTTTTGCCCAGGTATTTAAAAGCGGGAATTACAACCATACCGGAGTTTCTGGAAAAAAGGTATGACGGAAGAGTAAAGAGAATCGTTTCGGTTTTGTTTTTGCTGGGTTATTTATTCTGCTATCTGCCCACTGTATTGTATTCCGGGGCACTGGTGTTTAACCAGATTTTTGGAATTGATAAAATGCTTGGCAGTTCCCAGTTTATGGGCGTGGTTGTAACAGCTACGGCGCTGGGATTCATCGGGGCAGCCTATGCGGTTATCGGAGGGCTGAAGGCTTCGGCATCAGCGGACAGTGTCTTTGGAATTGGATTAATTATCGGCGGATTTATGATTCCGCTGCTGGGGCTGGCGTCCCTTGGCGGGGGGAATCCGCTTGCAGGAATCCAGCATTTGATTGAACTGATCCCTGCTGAAAAATTTAATGCGATAAATCCGGCAAATGCACAGGCACCCATGGTACCATGGCCGCTGCTTTTCACAGGGATGATGTTTAATAACCTGTTTTACTGGTGTACCAATCAGTCCATCATTCAGAGAGCACTTGCTGCCAAAAATTTAAAAGAAGCACAGAAAGGTGCACTGCTGGCTGGGGCATTTAAGCTGCTTACACCACTGTTTATCACTTTCTGCGGTATTATCGCATATGGGAAATTCGGAACGTCACTTGCCAATCCGGATCTGGCTTATCCAATGCTGGTACTGGATGTACTGCCAAAGGCATTGCTGGGATTCTTTGCAGCCGTTTTATTCGGTGCGATCTTAAGCTCTTTTAATGGTGCTTTAAACGGTTCGATTGCAATGTACACACTGGATATACATAAACCCTTATTCAATCCCAAGGCAACCGATAAAGATCTGGTTAAAATCGGAAGGCGTTTTGGATTCGGGCTGGCTGCACTTTCTATCGTAGTAGCGCCGTTAGTAAGTTTTGCGCCTACCGGATTATATGATTTCCTGCAGTCTTGTTTCGGATTTTATAATATGCCGATTCTGGCGGCGGTCATTGTGGGGATTTTCTCGAAAAAGGTGCCTGCATCAGCGCCCAAAGTAGTTTTGGTATCCCATGTTATCCTGTATAGTATTTCGAAGTTTTTACCATTGAATGTCCATTATTTATATATCTTAAGCGTTTTATTCATCATTGATGTACTGGTATTGCTGTTGATTGGAAAGATTCATCCAAGAGAAACAGATTTTGTCCTGGAGGATGTAAAAGCGGTAGACTTAACGCCCTGGAAGCATATGAAACTGGCATCTCTATTCTGTGTGGCGGGCCTTATAGTATTATATTTCATCTTCTCCCCTCTGGGACTTGGAAAATAGTGAAAAATAATAGAAGAAGAGAGGTAATTATTCATGAAAAAGGTTAAGGTTGGAATTGCAGGTTTAGGCAGATTGGGAAAGGTACACGCAGGAAATCTGGCATTTAAGATTCCAAATGCAGAATTGACTGCAGCATGTTCCATTATGCCCGCAGAGCTTACCTATGCACAGGAAGAGTTAGGCGTAAAGGAGGTATACAGCGATTATCGGGAGATGCTGGCTAAGGCTGATATTGATGCAGTTGCCATAATCACAACCAGCGGAGAGCACTGCTGGCAGATAGAAGCAGCATTAGATGCAGGTAAACACGTATTTTCAGATAAGCCTCTGGGCGTAAATGTAGAGGAATGTAAAATTGCAGAAAGAGCCGTGGAACGCCATCCGGAACTCGTATTTTTCCTTGGTTTCATGAGAAGATTTGACCCGTCTTACGCTTATGCAAAGAAAAAGATAGAAGAAGGAGCCATCGGGACTCCTTATATGGTAAAGGCAACCGGAATCGACCCGGAAGCTATGGTTGATGGTGCTATTAAATTTGCGGCAACCAGCGGTGGAATCTTTATTGATATGGCTATTCACGATATTGACCTGATGCGCTGGTTCCTTGGCTCTGACCCGGTGGAAGTCTATGCCACAGGATCTACGTTTAAGCATCCGGAGTTTAAAGCGGCAGGTGATGATGAAACCGGTGTGGCGATGTATAAATGTGAAAATGGTGCCGTAGGATTTGTCCATGTGGGGCGCACAGCTCCTCACGGGTATCACGTGGAAACGGAAATCGTGGGTACGGAAGGCTCTATCCGTGTCAGTCCTGTTCCGGCTAAGAACCTGTGTATGCTCTATAATAACCAGGGTGTAGTTCAGGAATGTGTCAGCGGTTTCCCGGAAAGATTTGCAGAATCCTACCGCCTGGAAATGGAAGAATTTATTAACTCGGTACAAAACAATACCAAACCGGAAGTTACCGTTTATGACGGAACAAAATCTACACAGATCGGCTTTGCCACAACAGAAGCTTACCGTCAGGGCGGCATTGTAAAAATCGAATATTAAACTCTGTAAAAGCCCCGGTCCTCAGGAGAATGCATGCTCCGGGACGGGGCTTTTATACATTTCGGGAATTACCCGTCTTTTAAGATGCTGCTATCTTGACTCTTTCGTCAGGAGTTCTTATAATACAATTAACATGAGGGAGCCTGCTTGACAGGGTACTGGAGCGTGTTTGAAAAATTAATACGGGAAAAGGGGTATCTATGATTCACAGTATACGCAGCAAAATCCTGCTGGCAATAGTTGGCATTACCCTGATTACGGCGCTATCCATCACCATCGCCTTTTACTTTAAATCCTCGGAAATGGTGGAAGATAACTATGGGAAAAATCTGTATGGGCGCATGGAACAAATGGGGAAGGTATTTGATGATTCGCTAAAAGAAATTTATTATATTACGGTACAGGCTTCCTGTGACGGGGAAATGAAAGAGCAGATTCAGGAATATCTAAGTACCGGACGGGAACTGATTCTGGAAGATATTGCTTCCAGGCTTAAGACTTATAAACGTCGTTACAGCGATATCGGATCAGTCTATCTGGTGCTCCCAAAGGCTGGAATCATGATCACGTCCCAGGATTATCCCATCTATGAAAAGCAGCTTGCAGAAGAAAAGACAGCTGCGATTGCACAGGCGGCGGTTTCCGGCAGTATGCCTGCGATTGTACCTGATCCACTCAGATCGTCCTCTGATTTTTTATCATATATAGATAGCATAGAGGGTGATGACGGTGAGATACTGGGCTATATGATGGCAAATGTGGAAGAACGGACGATATTTTATAAATATCTGGATGGGCTTTATGACCAGAAGACAACCGCTGCCATGATTTTAAATGACCAGGGGGAAATTGTATCCTCCCAAAATGCGGAAGATATGGGAAGTGTATATAAGAGCAGAGATTTTGACGTTCTATACAAGAATGGGTTCACCAACAGCCTGGATAAAAGTAAACTGGGTGTCTTTTATAAAGGGACTTTCAGCGGCTGCCAGTTTTTAATGGTCGTTGCCAGAAGTGAGATTCTAAAGGATTTGAACCAGCTGAAATACTTTCTGGCGGCGTTTTTAGCCATATTTGTACTGGCAGCGGTATTCCTTGCCTATTTTATTACAAAAGCCATGTATAAGCCGCTTAAATGCCTTACAGACACCATGAAGGAAGTAAGCGGCGGTGAGCTGGATAAAAGGGCTGAAATTGACACAAATGATGAAATCGGAGAATTGTCCTGCAATTTTAACAGCATGCTGGATCATATTAATGAACTGATCGGCCAGCTGGTTAAAGAAGAAATGCTGAAGAAGGATGCGGAGCTGGAAGCACTGCAATATCAGATTACTCCCCATTTTATGTACAACACCCTTAATTCCATAAAGTATGCGGCTCTGCTCAAGGGAGAAAAAGAGCTGGGGACGCTGATTGGTGACTTTATTGAACTGCTGCAGGCGAGCATTAATAAAAAAGGAACATTTATTACTGTGGCTGATGAACTGCATATTCTGGAAAATTATATCCGGCTTCAGGAATTCCGCTATGAAGGAAAATTCTCTGTGGATATCGAAACGAAACAGGAGGCAAACGGCTGCTTTGTACCAAGACTGCTGCTGCAGCCAATTGTGGAAAATGCGCTGCTTCACGGCCTGGACATGAAAAATCCGGACAGCAGAATCATCATTCGTGCAGGCGTTGTGGAAGAGATGCTCTATCTGGAAGTGGAAGATAACGGCAGGGGCATGACACCGGAGCAGATCGAAAGCCTGCTGACGCAGAAAGCAAGAAAGACCAGCGGACTGAGCAGCATCGGCGTGGCGAATGTGAGGGACCGCCTGGAGCTGTACTATGGGGAAAAGGGCGGAATTACTTATGAAAGCAGCGGACGTGGAACTAAAGCATGTCTGTTTCTGCCGGCATACAGAGAGGTGGACGAATACGCGGTATAATCCAATATGCCGGTTAAAGACAGAGAAAAACGCATAGCGGCAAAGGAGAGGTGTGGGATGTTTCGAACGATAATTGTAGACGATGATTATTTGGTCAGGACGTATTTAAAACAGCTGGAAGCCTGGAAACGGGCGGGCTATGAAATTATAGGGGATGTAAGGGATGGGGAAGAAGCACTCCGCCTGACAGAAGAGGCTTTGCCGGATGTATTGGTTACGGATATTTCCATGCCCCTTATGGACGGGATTGAACTGATCAGGAGAATCCGGGAAAGGGACCGGGAAATATATATCATTGTGCTGAGCTGCCACGATGATTTTAACTACGTAAAGGAAGCCATGAAGCTTGGGGCAAATGAATATGTGCTGAAAAATTCTCTGGATGAAGATTCCCTGTATGAGCTTTTGGAAAATGCCGGACATCAGATGGCGCATATGCAAGTCAGGCTGGATGAAGAGGAACGGACCAGAAAGCTGATTAAAATGGGAAGTCATTCTCTGAAGTATCATTTTTTTAATCAGCTGCTGTCAGGAACCATGACCCGGGAGGAAAGAGAACAAAAGAGTCGGGAGGCTGGAATCAGCGGGAAGTTTATCAACAGTGCGGTAATCAATATGTTTATCCCTGACTGGGCAGTTGTAAAGGCACAGCTGTCGCCCTTGGAGGCGGATCAGTACAGCCGGCTTTTTTTGCATACGCTCACCCAGCAGCTGGAACTGCTCCTGGGAACAGAAAGTGCATACGTGGAAGAGATCTATTTGGGAGAAGGGATTTTCTGCTGCTTCTTAGACTTATCTGCCATGTGCAGAAGCAGTCTGATGAAGCAGAAGCTGACCAGTGTGGCATCCGCCTGTTTTAAATGCTGTAAACAGGAGCCGTACAGGTATGCGGTAGGGGTAAGTAATATCTGCATCGGAGAAGATGGAATACGTCAGGCTTACCATCAGGCAAGGGAAATGATTAAGCTGAAATTTTACGAAGATAATGACATTTTGTATTTTGATGGGGCAAGAACCATTGCAAAGCAGATGCCTTTGGAGGCAGAAAGTCTTCTGGAAGATATGCCGGGAATAATTGCAGGAAAAAAACAAGAGGAACTTCGGGATGCCTTTGAAAAGGTTATGGCGGCATGCCAAAAGAGCTGTACGGACAGTAAGGCCGTTGTGCACTGGCTGAAAAATCTGGATGCAAAGGTAAAGCTGGAAAGAACGGCAGATGAATATGCAGCGATTACAAGGATCGAGGATCTGGGCAGAATCTGTGAGGATTATTCCAGACGCCTGTTCTCGGAGCGGTCAAAAGAGATACCCAAAAATGTCAGCGCTGTAATAAAGCAGGCATTAGCGTACATACACAGCCATTACCGTCATCAGATCGGACTAAGTGATGCCGCGCAGGCAGTGGGAGTGAACCATGCCTACCTCAGTTATCTCTTTAAACAGGAGATGGGGATTGGATTTTCCAACTATCTGCTGGATTGCCGCATGGAGTGTGCCAGAGAATTGCTGCGTGACACCGGATGCAAGATCAAAGAAGTAGCGGAACAATCCGGTTTTAATGATTATCATTATTTTTCAAAAGCATTTAAAAAGCTGAATGACTGCAGCCCCGCTGATTACAGGAAAAACAGCAGAGGGCGTATTTAGCAGGCAGGGGATCAGCACTCTTGAGATAAATCCGAAATAATTTTTTGAAATTCTCTGTGATCGCGAAGAAAATCATATTCTTTGCTATTTTCAAATTCATGTACCAACGCCGGAACAAGAGCCTTTTTCATATCGATGCCGGGCATCTGGGCAATTCGGTGATAGAGAGGCAGTTTGCTTAAATCCCAGGAGGTATGAATAGCATGGATGATTTTTTTCAATTGCAGGATACTGTTATCAACATCATTTTCAAACAAAGAAAGCTGTAACTTTGGCACAAAAGCCCCGTAATCCCAAAGACCGAATAAAGAAACCATACTTTCCGCAATTTGGGCAATTTGTTCAGCTTTCTCTTTATTTCCGGTTGTCAATTCAATATTTATCAGTTTTTGCATAAGGGGCTGGATACTGCTCAATGAGGTTAGCAGCTTTTGCTCGATAATCTCGGCTGCTTCATCGCATTGCCCCTGATGCAGCAATAAGTCCACCAGTAAGACCGATTTATCGAAATTGTTTTCAGGGATTGTTTCTAACAGC
>NZ_JAWYAJ010000206.1:20906-30005 GCF_034124845.1 Robinsoniella sp. | reverse complement strand
CATATAGGCGGCTGAATTTTTAATAACCGTATCCTGTCCAGACGCTGCCTGTTGATACCACATAATGATTTGTCGTTCATACTCTTCTTTATCGTCTAAATCTGCCGGATTCAAAGTCAGGCAGTTGTCCATTACCGTCGCTACTAAATAAATCAAGCTGTCACAGAGCGGATATTCATAAGTCTTATCTAACGCAGTTTGAAAGGCGGTATCAAACCCTTCTTCCTGCATTATTTCAACAAGTTCAGCACAAAAAATACGAATCTCAGGTTCGGTTAGATTCTCTTTAAAGAGAAAAAGTGTATTCAGGTCAATTTTTAAGAGCCTGGCAAGTGCCGGCAACAGTAAAATATCCGGGTAAGAATTGCCCCGTTCCCATTTATTAACAGCCGGAGTGGTAACCCCTAAATAATTTGCTACCTGCTCTTGCGTCAGTTCCATTTCTTTTCTTCTTTTCTTTATGATCTCATTCATTTTCAAAACCATCATCTCCTCCTTTATTAGTTTCTATTATAACGAAATGATACGGCTGTGACTATTGAACAGCATTTTAATTTAAAGTGTATTTATTTAACTACAAGTTAATTGTAGGTTTGTGTTCTAATACTGTCAACATGTATGTTAAGTAGTTACATGACTTTCATTGAATCTTTGGGTTCTCTGTATGGATTGTATTCTAACGGGATTTTATGTAGTAATCTGTAATATTCTTGGATATTTTTATGGGTAAGCACTGGAATCAAGTGTTTTTTATTTATTTAAAAAAGATCTCAAAAAAGGTTTGACAAGAAAACAGATCTGATGTAATATGATATTAACAAAATGATAATAACAAATAATTAATAACGAAAATGTATAACAAGGATGCATAACAAGGATGCATAACAAGGATGCATAACAAGGATGCATAACGAGGATGTATAACGAGGATGCATAACAAGGATGCATAACAAAGTGGTATAACAAGAACTAATAACAAAGTATTCTTACCAAAGAAGGAGAGAGGTATTGTTATGGAGAGATTATTGTTGGAAAGAAAAGGAACCTTTTTAAGAGCATCTGTTTGTGATGTCTGCAATTTTTCCTGTGAGTATTGCGCCACAGACCTGGGGATGGAAAACCATACACCGAAGTGCCTGAATGCTCCGCTGCTCAGCGCAGAAGCGTATATTGAAAATTTAAAACTGTTAGCCGGACATGGATTTGAAATCATCTCGTTTACAGGCGGAGAACCGCTGCTTGCCAAAGACATTGATCAGCTGCTTGAGGCAAGCAAAAAAATTTTTAAGAAAGTGGAAATCACTACAAATGGGTCAAAAGTGCTTGAGCATCTGGATCTGATTAAAAAGAATGTGGATATATTAAAGATATCCATCGATGCTGTGGATCGTGATCTGCGTGTGAAAATAGCACACAATCCGGATGCTGCAGATACATTAAGGGTAATAGAAGAATGCTGTAAAGCCGGTATGAAGTCTGTTGGATTGAATTTTGTCTATATGAAACAAAACCGGGAGGAGCTGCCAGCCCTTGTGGAATATGTAAAAGGATTGAATGAAAAGTATCAGACGGATATTTACATAAGTGTTTTGGATTTGTATTATTCCAGGGGGAACCAGGAGTTCTGGGAGGAACAGTTTGTCAATCTGAAAGAGCTGAGAGCAGATATCCAGAAGAAGGGGATCCAGATAAACCGCAGACTACGGGTGGGTTGTGATTCTTACAATTGCCGGTGGAATGGTGTATTGGTTAATATGAAGGACAGTATTTCCTGTACGCATAGAAGTGCTCTGTGCGATACCTGCAAAGAATACTGCCAGGAAGGAATCTACAGTCTGAAGCATTCAGCAAGCGGCTGGATCAGTGTATGTCCCACGAATAATCCAAAGCTTGGTTCTTTGCTTGCAGGAGATGAAAAAAGCGGTATTGCAGACCGGTATATATATCAACTTAATGCAATTACGAGAGTTGACCATACGGGGCAGGAGTTCTTTTTGAGAAATGGTTTGAAGGAGAGGTAAAGGGATGAAAGAGGCAGAGCATCTGCAGAGAAGAGAAGTGATGGAGTGTCTGGCTCTGACTAACCGAATCCGGCAGAGAACCAGATATTATCTGGAAAAACAGGGCTTTACGGAATTTGATACGCCGGTGCTGGCTGTTCCCGGCGGTGAGAGATATAATCCCACTTTTCCGGTGGAGATAGACGGGGAGGAACTTTCCCTGTCTGATTCGCCCCAGGTATATAAAATGCTTTTCATGCTGGCAGGATATGATCGGTATTATCAGTTTGCCCATTGTTTCCGGCCCATTGCCCATGAGAAGAATAAGGAAACCCGACTGTGTGAATTTATACAGATCGATGTGGAGCTGCATGTAGAAAGCCTGCACGCACTTATTAGGGAAGCAGTTGCATTATTGGAAACTATCTGCGCCGAAGGAGGAAGAAAGATAAGTGTACGCTTTATGGACGGGCTTTGGTGCAGGGAGAACTTTGGGGAAGAGATGAAACCGGATCTCAGGGAAAATCCGGGTGAGATATCTCTTGTGGTGATTGATCATATGCCCCTTACCAATGGAGAATGGACTGGGGATCATGTTCTGATTCCAAATCATCATATTTTTGCTGCTCCTGAGAATTTTGGTAAAGCGGAAGATTTGGTGAATACCAGAACCCAATCCTTTGATATTGTGTTAAATGGGATTGAGATTGGCGGCGGGGATATGCGGATCATGGATGCCTGCCTGCAGGAAAAAATGATGGAAATTTTTTCGGTGGATAAAAAAAGATATTGCAGTTATCTTGAAGAACTGGCACAATATAAGGGAACCCCAACAGGAGGCTTTGCCATAGGATTACAGCGACTGGTTATGGCTTTGGCAAAAGTGTCTGATATCCGGGAAACGGTGGCATTTCCCGATTGGAGATAGCGATTTAGATTAAGGAGAACGACGGCTGATGGATAAGAACATGAAAAAATATATTGCAAAAAGCAGAGAAGAACAGGAATTTCTGGATCAATATAATCCGGGAGATTATGAAACGGTATCAATTACGGCAGATGCAGTGGTATTTGGAATTATGAAAGCAGCCAGCGGCAATTATAGAAAGCGGGATCAGCAGTCATTAAAGATACTGCTTGTAAAGCGGGATGAATATCCCTATAAAGAATGTTACTCACTCCCGGGAGGATTTGTTTTAAATTCGGAAACGCTGGAAGACACGCTGGACCGCACACTGGAAAGTAAGACGGGCTTGAAAAAGATTTACCGGGAACAGTTATATACGTTCAGCGATGTTCACCGGGATCCCAGAATGCGGATCATCAGCTGTGCCTATATTTCCCTCATTGATGCAGGGAAGGTTAAAGTTAACGGGGCGCAATGGTTTGATCTGAAAGAGGCGCAAAATATGCAGTTAGCCTTTGACCACAATGTCATTCTTGAGGAAGCGCTAAAACGCATGAGAGGAAAAATAAATTATACCGACATTGTATTCCACATGATGCCAGAAGAATTCACCATAAGTGAGCTTCAGGAAGTATATGAAATTATATTGGATGAGAAGCTGCTTGCTCCTGCATTTCGAAGAACAATTGCAGATAAGATCCGGGATACCGGCAAGATGACGGGGAATGCCGGGCACCGGCCGTCCAGAATCTTTACCCGGAAATGATCGGTAATTCCCACTTGTCAAAACATATATTATAGTCTATAATAAAAGAAAAAATGCGTGCATGTAACGCAAAACGCGGGCGTGAGAAAAAAAGTATATGAAAAAAGGACAGGATTGAGGGAATATTATGGCGGGAACGATACAACAGATTGCAGATCTGGCAGGTGTCTCCAGGGGGACGGTGGACAGGGCGCTTAATAACCGTGGCAGAATTAAGCCTGAGGTTGCAGCAAAAGTTAAAGAGATAGCCAATGAGCTGGGCTATCAGTCTAACCGGGGGATCAGAACCCCGGATAAAGAACCGATGAAATTAAAAATCGGCATTGTGACACATTTATCCAAGTCTTCCTTTATGATTCAGGTAAATAAAGGGATAGACCAGGCAGCAAAGGAACTTCAGGAGCGGGGCGTGGAGATCCTGCTGCGGGACAGTGTGATCATAGACGAAAAGGCACAGCTTCAGGCGATTGAAGAACTGGAGGAGCTGGGAATTGACGGGCTGGCAATTATGCCGGTGGAATGTGACCTGATCCGGGCAAAGATTAATCAGCTGACGGAAGAGAAGCACATTCCGGTGATTACCTTTAACTCCGATATTGTGGGTACCAAGCGTTGCTGCTTTGTAGGACTGGACAACAGAAGAAGCGGTTATACAGCGGCGGGGCTTATGGGAATGCTTGCCGGGAAGAAGGGTAAGATTCTCATAATCACAGGATATTTTACAAACAGTGTTAACAGTCTGCGTGTGGAAGGATTTATAGAAGAGACGAAACGGTCATTTCCGGATATGGAGCTTCTGGGCGTGCAAAGCAGCTTTGACGAGGCAAAAGAGGTGGAGCGCATTATCGAGAACACCCTTTCCATGGTGCCGGATCTTGCCGGAATATTTGTGGCATCCGGCGGTCAGGCAGGCGTGCGTCAGGCATTTGAAAAATTAAGTCCCAAGAAGCGGCCTTACGTGATTATCTATGACTTAACGCCCCGAAATGAAAAGGCGCTGCTGGAAGATGATGTGGACTTCCTGATCGATCAGGAAGGGTATGAACAGGGGTACCGCCCGCCGTTTCTGCTGTATGACATGATCGCAAAGGGCGTGTCTGCAGACCGGGAATTTGTTTACACGGATATTAATATTAAAACAAAATATAATTTATAAGGTCTATAAAAAGGGCGCTGTGTTTTCTCTTGGGTAATAGAGAGCATAGCGTTTTTTCTATGTGGTTAAAAAGCGGAAGGAATTCACAGCTTGGAATGCGTGCTTTTGCGTGCTGTAATCTTTGTGAAAACGTTACAAATATACAGATGGAAAATTGTACAATACAGGGAAAGTACCCCGAGAACTGAAAAATTACTTGCACGCAACAAATGTGTGTGCTATTATGAGCATATGAAAGAAAAGCGTGCTAAAGAACGCAAGAAAAGAAAACTGTAAATGAAACACGGAATGAAAACTGTTTCCTGTCTGTGTTGAAATTCAAGTATGAGGTGAATGGAATGAAGTATGTTAAGTTTGATGAATCAAGACCGATGGATTTAGTACTGTTAGGGCGAGTGGCAATTGACTTTAATCCGGTGGATTATTTTCATCCATTATCGGAATCTACCACATTCAAAAAGTACGTGGGAGGTTCTCCTGCGAATATCGCTGTAGGTGTTACAAGACATGGCAAGAAAGTTGGATTTATCGGAAAAGTGTCAGATGACCAGTTCGGCGATTACGTTACAGAGTTTTTTAATAAAGAAGGAATTGATACTTCACATATCACAAGATGCAGGAACGGAGAAAAGCTGGGGCTTACATTTACAGAAATTCTTTCTCCTGACGAAAGCAGCATCTTGATGTACCGAAACTGCATCGCAGATCTTCAGCTGTCGGTGGATGATGTGGATGAAGAATACATAAAGAAGGCAAAGGCTATTTTGATATCCGGTACCGCACTGGCACAGAGCCCCTCCAGGGAAGCTGCATTAAAGGCGGTAATGCTGGCTAAGAAAAACAATACAGTGATTATCTTTGATATTGACTACCGGGAATACAACTGGAAGAACAGGGATGAGATTTCCATTTACTATGCCAGTGTTGCAAGAGAAGCAGATATTATTCTTGGCTCCAGGGAAGAATTTGACCTGACAGAAAAGCTGATACAGCCGGGCAGAGATGATAAGGCAACGGCTGAAAGCTGGCAGAAAGAAAATGCCAAGATTGTAGTTATCAAGCATGGAAGAAAAGGTTCCACGGCATATACCAATGATGGCAACAGCTACAGTATTAAGCCATTTCCCGTTACTGCACTGAAGTCATTTGGCGGTGGAGACGGTTATGCATCCGGATTTTTGTATGGTATTTTTGAAGGATGGGATATGATCGAATGTCTGGAATTTGGAAGTGCAGAAGCAGCGATGATGGTACGCAGCCATTCCTGCTCCGAGGAGCTCCCCAATCCGGATGAAGTCAAGAAGTTTATAAAAGAAACCAAAGACCAGTATGGTGAAATGATTGCAAGAGTATAAGGAGGCGGATAGGAAATGGAGTATACGAAGATGACGGTTGCACAGGCATTGGTAAAGTTCCTGGATAACCAGTATGTAGAATTTGACGGAGTGGAAACGAAATTTGTAGAAGGCATCTTTACGATTTTCGGACATGGAATTGCCGTAGGTCTGGGTCAGGCATTAGATGAAAATCCCGGTGAACTGAAAGTATTCCAGGGTAGAAATGAGCAGGGAATGTGTCATGTGGCGATTGCATTTGCAAAACAGCACAACAGAAGAAAAATTATTCCCTGTGCGTCTTCCGTAGGACCGGGAGCTGCAAATATGGTTACGGCAGCGGCTACCGCTACGGTAAATAATATTCCGCTGCTGGTATTCCCGGCAGATACCTTTGCCAACAGACAGCCGGACCCGGTTCTGCAGCAGTTAGAGCAGAGCAGCAGTTTATCCGTTACAACCAATGATGCATTTAAGCCGGTGTGTAAATACTGGGACCGCATAGTCCGTCCGGAACAGCTGATGACTGCAATGATAAGTGCCATGCGTGTATTGACGGACCCGGCTGAAACAGGAGCCGTTTGCATTGGAATCTGCCAGGATGTGGAAGGGGAATCTTATGAATACCCGGATTATTTCTTCCAGAAGAGAGTGCACAGAATTACAAGACCGGTGGCAGTAGAAGAAGAAGTGGAAGATCTTGCAGCCATAATTGCGGGAGCTAAAAAACCGCTGGTTGTAGTTGGCGGCGGTGTAAAATATTCTGAAGCAGGGGAAGCAGTTGAAAAGTTCTGTGAAGAATTCAATATTCCCTTCGGAGAGAGCCAGGCAGGAAAAAGTGCCTGCAAATCCAGTCACAGTAAATGCCTTGGAGGGATTGGCGTAACCGGCACACTGGCTTCCAATACCATCGCGGAAGAGGCAGATGTAGTGATAGCCATCGGAACCAGATTATCGGACTTTACAACGGGTTCCAAGAGCCAGTACAAAAATCCGAATGTAAAGGTTGTGACCATCAATAACAGTAAATTCCATGCTTACAAAATGGATGCCATAAAAGCTGTGGGAGATGCAAAAGTAACGATAGAAGCCCTTTCACAGAAACTGCGGGAACGTAAATATAAATCTGCTTATACGACTGAGATCACAGAGGCGAAAGCCGCATGGGATAAAGAAATGGAGCGTCTTGCAAAATATGCTTATGACGACCAGTTTGAGCCAATGGTAAAAGCCAGGGATCCAAGAACGATACCAGAGTTTGTGGAACTGACAGGCGGCGTGATTACCCAGACTGCTGCATTGTGTGCAATCCGGGAGGTTATTGCAGAAGATGCAACCATTATAACGGCAGGGGGAAGTCTTCCAAGCTGTATGCAGAGAATCTGGACTACAGATAAGAGAGGCGGCTATCATGCGGAGTATGGATACTCCTGTATGGGGTATGAAGTGGCAGCAGCCCTTGGAGTGAAACTGGCGGAGCCGGATAAAGAAGTGTATGCCGTTGTGGGTGATGCTTCGTTCCAGATGCTCCACAGTGAAATTATGACTGCAATGCAGGAAAGAGCAAAGATTAATATTCTGGTATTTGACAATTGCGGATTTGGCTGTATCAACAATCTGCAAATGAATAACGGCATCGGAAGCATTGGCACAGAATTCCGGTACCGGGATGCTAATAATGAAACAAAAGGAAATCTGATTCCGGTAAGCTATGCAAAGGTGGCAGAAGGTTATGGGCTGAAAGCGTATACCGTAAAGACAATTGATGAATTAAAAGCTGCTTTGGAAGATGCGAAAAACCAGGATAATGCAGTCTTGATTGACTTAAAAGTAATTCCAAAGACGATGACGGACGGTTACAAGTCCTGGTGGAATGTAGGGCTCGCCAGTACTTCCGGGATGGAAAGTGTACAGGAAAAGTATACGGAGCTGGAAGCAGAGAGATACAAGGCAAGACGTTATTAATATAGATAATCTTTTATTAATCTTATAAATCATCAGCTTGAGCGTGTGAGAAAATAGCTTTCTAGGCGTAGATATCGTGCACGATCTACCACGTATTTACGCCGGGAGGCACCAAGCTGAAATAAAAAGCCATAGGAGGCACAGTGATGTTTAACAAAGAAAAAGTAAAATTAGGAATTGCACCAATTGCCTGGACCAACGATGACATGCCGGATTTAGGAAAAGAAAACACTTTTGAACAGTGTGTAAGCGAGATGGCACTTGCCGGATATACCGGATCCGAAGTGGGAAATAAATACCCTTCAGATCCTGTTGTATTAAAAAAGGCACTGGATCTTCGCGGCATCCAGATCTGTAATCAGTGGTTTTCCAGTTTTTTAACTACACAGCCATATGAAGAAACGGAAAAAGCATTTATAGAACAGGTAAAATTCTTGCAGGCGATGGGTTCTAAGATCATCGGCGTGTCAGAGCAGGGACACAGTGTGCAGGGACAGCTGGAAACACCGATCTTTGGCTGCAAATATATCATGAATGACGAAGAATGGGATAAAGTCTGCACAGGATTAAATAAACTTGGTAAAATTGCAAAAGAGTATGGAATTACGCTGACTTTCCATCATCATATGGGAACGGTAATCCAGGATCCGGACGAAGTGGAACGTCTGATGGCCGGTACCGATCCGGAATATGTGAATCTCCTGTTTGACAGCGGACATTTTACTTACTGCGGCGCAGACCCGCTTGAAATGGTTCAGAAATACTGCAGCAGAATCAAACATGTACATTTAAAAGATGTACGCCCGGATGTAGTAGAAAAGGTCAAAGCAGAGAAGTTAAGCTTCCTGGCTGGAGTAAGAATGGGAGCATTTACGGTACCGGGAGACGGATGTATTGATTTTGACCCGATTTTCAAGGTGTTGGAAGATGCCGGATATGAAGGATACATGGTAGTGGAGGCGGAGCAGGAT
>NZ_JAWYAJ010000206.1:19255-20896 GCF_034124845.1 Robinsoniella sp. | reverse complement strand
AGGATCCTGCAAAAGCAAATCCATTGGAGTATGCATTAAAAGCCAGAAAATTTATCACGGAAAAGACAGGTTTATAAAAAATATCCATTTAAAGAAAAGGAGAATTATCATGGTTAAAGTTGGTATTATTGGTGCAGGAAGAATTGGTAAAGTACATACAAAGAGTATTTGTAATCTGGTAAAAAATGCGGAGATCAAAACAATTGCAGATCCGTTTATGAATGAAGAGACAGAGAAATGGGCACACAGCATGGGTGTTGAAAATACAACAAAAGACTACAAGGAAATCCTGGCAGATCCGGAAATTGATGCAGTACTGATCTGCTCATCCACAAATACCCATTCCCCGATTTCAATTGAAGCAATCAAAGCCGGCAAACATGTATTCTGTGAAAAACCAATTGATCATGATGTGGCTAAGATCAAAGAAGTTATCGAGGCTTTAAAAGATTCAGATGTGAAATACCAGGTAGGATTTAACCGCCGCTTTGACCATAACTTTGAAGCGGTAAAAAATGCCGTAACAGCAGGACAGATTGGCGATCCGCATATTATTAAAGTGACCAGCCGTGATCCGGAACCGCCAAGTGCTGAATATGTAAAGGTATCCGGAGGCATTTTCCTGGATATGACAATTCATGATTTCGATATGGTACGATTCCTTGCTGGCTGTGATGCTACGGAAGTTTATGTACAGTCCGCAGTTTTAGTAGATCCAAGTATTGGTGAAGCAGGAGATGTGGATACAGCAGTCATTACCATTCAGATGGAAAACGGTGCAATTGCAGTAATTGACAACTCCAGAAAGGCAGTCTATGGATACGATCAGCGTGCAGAAGTATTTGGTTCTAAGGGAATGGTTGCAACTGCCAATGATACACAGTCCAGCGCAGTCATCAGCACAGCCGATGGCGTAACTGGAGAAAAACCACTTTACTTCTTCCTGGAACGTTACATGGATTCCTTTGCCAAAGAAATGAATTGCTTTATTGATGCAATTGAAAATAATACAGATACACCTCTTGGAGTAGAAGATGGTTTGAAGCCTGTAATTATGGGGCTGGCAGCAAAAAAATCAGTAGAAGAGCACAGACCTGTTAAGATTTCCGAGATTCAGTTATAGACCATTGATTGTCAGGAGCGTGCCGTGCTTTGACTTCGGGCACGCTCCTGAACTGTATATAAATACCATTTGAGCGAAAGGAAGCGGATAGAATGAGTAAGGTATTTGGTTATCCAGAATTTAATGAGGCAGGGGAAAAGGTTCTCACTACCTATGACAACGATTATAAAGACATGTGTATGGATATTCGTGTGTTCAAAATGAAAGATGGCGATGTTAAGAAATTAATGAAGCCAGAAGAAGAGACTGCAGTGCTTTTGCTAAATGGCCGTATAACCATTAAGTGGGAAGAGAAGGAGAAGACAGTCAGTAGAAAAGATGTCTTTACAGAAGGGCTCTGGTGTCTTCATGTATGTAAAGGTGTGGAAGTCCGGGTTGAGGCTTCTATGGATACACAGATCCTGATCCAGTCCACTTACAATGACAGAACGTTTGACAGCAGGTTCTACGGACCGGAAGATGCTCCATGGATTTATTCCTGCAAGGGAAAGTTTGGAGATACAGCCGTTCGCAGGGTA
>NZ_JAWYAJ010000206.1:16136-19245 GCF_034124845.1 Robinsoniella sp. | reverse complement strand
GACAGCACCTTATTCCAATATGGTATTAGGAGAAGTGTTAAATGACCGGGGCAACTGGTCGGGCTACATTCCGCATCAGCATCCCCAGCCGGAAACGTATTATTTCCTGTTTGACCGTCCGGAAGGATTTGGTGCCAGTTTCGTAGGGGATGACGTCTACAAAATTAAAGACGGCAGTTTCTCAGCAATACCAGGGGGAAAGACACATCCCCAGGCAGCGGCACCTGGATATCAGATGTATACCTGTTGGATGATCCGCCATCTGGAAGGCAACCCCTGGACGGACCGTATCGACGATGAGCGTTATACCTGGCTGTATGATGCAGAATTTTAGATTCAAAGAGATGTAAGGAAAGGCTGCCGGTTTCCGGGGTGTTTTGATTCAGGCTGATGTGAAGTAAGAGGCTGGATTTTCGTATGAAATGCCTGGGGGTTTACCGGCTGCCGGACAGAGGAGGAATGAAAATGAAAGAAAAAATAAGACAGTATTACATAAAATCCTGTAATATGCAGGGGGTGTAAAAATGGGAAGAGATTTTATTGTACCGGGACAGATGATTACCGGCAGCGGCGCACTTACCATGGCAGAAGAAATTTTAAGAGGGTTTGGAAAAAAGGCGCTGATCATTACGGATAAGGTAATGATTCAGCTGGGAAATGCAGCGCATGTGGAAGAAGCTCTGAAAAACCAGGGAATAGAATATGCAATTTATTCAGAAATAGTCGGAGAGCCCACCGACAAAATGATTGAAAACGGGCTGAGTATGTATTTAAAGGAAAAATGTGATTTTCTCATTGCTCTGGGCGGAGGCAGTCCCATCGATTCCATGAAGGCTATCGGAGCGCTGGCGACAAACGGCGGTAAAATCTCTGACTATATGGGAAAAGTGATCAAAGTGCCAACACCTCCCATGGCTGCCATTCCTACAACGGCAGGCACGGGTTCGGAGGCGACGCAGTTTACCATTATAACAGATACAAAAAAAGATATTAAAATGCTTTTAAAGGGTCAGGTATTGATGCCTGCTCTTGCAATTATAGATCCGCAGTTTACCATGACGGCACCGCCCAAGATAACGGCAGCTACCGGACTGGACGCATTAACTCACGCCATTGAAGCATTTACATCCAGAAAGGCACAGCCCCTTTCCGATACGTTTGCGCTTTCCGCAGTAAAGAGAATCTTTGCTTATCTGCCGGTAGCTTTCCGGGAAGGAACAGATCTAATGGCAAGAGAACAGATGTCAATTGCTTCACTGGAAGCGGGAATTGCATTTAACAATGCATCGGTTACGATTGTGCATGGCATGAGCCGTCCCATCGGAGCATTGTTCCACATCGCACACGGTTTATCCAACGCCATGCTGTTGAAAGAGTGTCTGGGTTTTGTGCTGGATGGGGCATATGACCGGTTTGGGGAACTTGGCAGAGCAGTTGGGGTAGCTACCGACCTGGACTCGGATGAAGCGGCAAGCCAGAACTTCTTAAAAGCAGTAGAAACCATTTGCAGAGAACTGGAAACACCAAGTCTGGAGGAATACGGAATCAATAAACAGGAGTTTATGGGTGTTGTGGATAAAATGGCACTGGATGCCATGGACAGCGGAAGTCCTCAAAATAGCAGAAAAGAACTGAGTAAAGAAGATTTGGAGCAGATTTACCGAAATCTGTGGTAATATGGGAAGATTAACATTTTGTAAATTATTTTATATAGCACTCTGTTTTAAATGTGAAAGGAAAGTAATCTTTATGATACGTGTATCATAAGAATACTTTCCTTTCGCGCTTCCATTGTACTGATAATTCTTGCAATCATCAGTACAATCTTAATAGCATACATAAACCACACAAAAAAGTGACCGCCCCGATCCAAAGGTAAAGTCACTTTTTAAGTAATTCCTATATTGGGCTGACCGTTTATCGGCAACACCACTTTATAGCTATATTCTATCAGAGTTTTGCATCATTGTCAAATTATATTCATTTTTAATTTTCTTTTTTCTATTCTATTCAATACCATTACGCCAGTGATTGTATAAAAGCGCTGGGTGACATTCCTTCATTATTTTTAAATACCCTGCTGAAATAAAGTGCATCTGTGTAACCGGTCTGTTCCGCAACATCTTTTAACAGAATCTGCGGATTTTTTTTCATTATATTTTTAGCCATTTCCAGGCGCAGTGATGTGATGTATTTACTGGGTGAGATCCCAAATGCTTCTTTGAAAAGGGTTGTAATATATTTTTCGTTATAGCCCCAGATATCGTAGAAGACTTTGTAGGTGATCTGCTGTGTAAAGTTTTTGTCCAGGTACGCGCGAATGTCATCTACCAGCTGTGAGGAAGACTTTTTTTGCTGCATGTGTTCCGGGAATAATATTTTAGTCAGCTCATGCAGGAGGTTCTCCAGTAACTCATCGTAGGAATCAGATGAGGCAATGACTTCAGTTGGATCGAAGAGAAGCTGGGATGCATTTGGGCTAACGTGGATGGCGGCACTTGCTATGTGGCGTACATCTGCAAGCAGCTGGAATTGTGTGGTATCCGATTCCCGCCACCATGCAGTCATATCGGAAAGGATATGTTTCAGTTCATTTTCAGTAATGCCGGGTCTGAATTTTGCTGCAAGTGCAGCGATTTGTCCGGAAATCTCTATGGCATCCTTTGCTGTAAAGGTATCATCCTGGATTAAAAAAGTGTTTTTTCCAAAAGGCAAATGAAACAAGGTGAACAGGTATGCATTCTGCATTAAATGTCTGATCTCTTCTCCGCTGTGTACAACAGCAGATAAAACAAAATTTACGTAGGTATCTGACTGTTGGGCATTTTGTCTTATCTCGTCCACTACAGGGAATATGTCAGTTTTTTTATCAGCAGGACTGACAATGGCATAGACAAATTCATTGTAGTAATTACCACGGAAAGAATAAACCGGAAGGTGGTATGTTTCGTAAATGCCGTCTAAAAATGAGGTGTCGAGATTTCTCACAATTTCCCCGGACAAATTGAATTCAGAATAGGTGTTATTGACTATAGAGCCGTAATAGGAAAACAGCAGATGGAGGCTGCAATTTGCCAAAGGGTTGAAGGTATATTCGGTAAGGGGTTTT
>NZ_JAWYAJ010000206.1:0-16126 GCF_034124845.1 Robinsoniella sp. | reverse complement strand
TATCTGCGTACTTTTACTGTGGATTTCCTGTTTCATTCCGTTTAGTAGTTTTTCTAATTCTTCCGGGTCCACGGGCTTTAGCAGATAGTCGGATACACCAAGTGTGATTGCTTTTTTGGCATATTCAAATTCTGCAAACCCGGTTAGAATTACGAAGTTTGCAGTGGAATTTCTTTTTTTTGCTTCCTCAATCAGGGTCAGTCCATCCATCAGAGGCATTTTAATATCGGTGATTACGATGTGGGGATGGTGTTCCTGAATCAGTTTAAGGGCATTTTCTCCGTCATAGGCTGTGCCGGATATGATAAAGTCATCCGATATCATAGAAATGGCGGCGCAGATGCCTCTTAATATAGCGGGTTCGTCCTCGGCAATTAGTATCTTAATTTGATTCATCATCAATAAATCCTCCAATTTCAATAGTAGTCAAATCTTCCTCTGTACGGATATGAAAGTATTCCAGCCCGCGGTAATAAATAGAAAGACGTAAAATGGTATTTTCTAAACCAAATCCCTGCTGTTCCAGATTATTTTCCACTTCTCTGCCATCCAGAAATGCTTTCTTGAACTGATCGAACCGACTGTACAGCTGGTTGATTTTATCCTGATTAAAAGTCTGCCCATTGTTGGAAACAGTTACCATCCACCGGTTATCACTGCGATAGGAGCGGATATGGATTTTCCAAACCGGAGGAACATTTTGAAAGCCGTGCTGAAAGCAATTTTCTATAATGGGCTGCAGAATTAGTTTTGGAACACTGATATCATCCATGGCAGGATCCAGATCCCAGCTGTAATCCAGCATATGTTCATGGCGCATTTTCATAATATAGAGATAACTTTTTATATTATCGAACTCATCTTTCAGGCGAACGGTCCGATGATTGAAGTTGATAGAATAACGCAGCAGGTTAGCCAGCTCCGTACACATTTTAGGAACGGTGGTATTGCCCTGTTCCAGACCGTAAGCACCGATGACAGACAGGGTATTATATAGAAAATGCGGATTCAGCTGGGCTTCCATTGCATCAAAGTGGGCTTTTACGGCACGTTCACGTATTTCCATAATGTGAATATTCTGAAGCCGCATTTTATTCAGGATTTCTTCAATGCCGTTTGTTAGTACCACGATTTCGTTATTGCTGGACTGGATGTCCAGGTGAATATCCTGGTTTAATTCCAGATGGTACAAATTATTGCGCAGGGTGCGCAGGGGCTGGGTGAGATTCCTGGTAATTATAAAAAGGAAAAGCAGTAATATGATGAAGGCACCTATGTAAGACAGAATAATGGTTTTAGCCATGGAATTCACCTGCATAGTGTATGTGTGGATATCTCTTTTAATCAGGATTGTCCATCCGGTTAGCTCCGAATGGCTGTATGCCATCAGCGAATTCTTATCTGCATAGTAATAGCCAATTGGCTGCTCAAAGGATTCCCCCTTGTACAGTTCTCTGATTTGGCTTTCTGTGGTGTCCGGAATATTGTGATAGAGTAATTTTCCGGAATCATCCAGCAGTAACAGCTGATAAGTATCGTCGCTGCCTTGCAGCTTTAACAGTTCCTCTAATTCTGTGGCTTCGATATTATATTCCAGAACGCCGTAAGTATGGTAAGTATCCCGGATAGGTCTTGCCACTGTCAGTGTAAGAGCAGCATCTGAGGACCAGTAATCCGGATGGGGAGGAAAATAGAGTTTATATTCTTTCGTAGTCAGAGCTTCCCGGACGGTAGGAATGTCCCGAATCTGATCTTTGGTCAATGGTTTGGAATTCAGAGACTGCTGGTTAATCTGCGTCCCCAGGTAATCATAATAGCGGCTGATATAATGAATGCTGCGATTTGCCTTTGTGGTAGCCAGCACAGACAGCAGGATCCCGTCCACATCAGAAGTGATGGTGGGATGCTGGAGGAAATAGTTATAGGGTGTCTCCGGTATGTGAAATACAATGTCTGTGAATGCCTTAGAGGCATGGAGCGTTACCAGATCCTTGTCCACATTCACCAGCATATCTTCAATTCTGGACTGAATCAGGTTCAGGGAGTCCAGACTGTTGGATTGCAGATTGTTCTGCAGCAGACGGTTGTTATACTGGAAAAAGAAGGTACCGCTTGCAAATAAAATGATAGTAATAATCAGACTGAAGGATAAGTATAGCTTATAATGGTAGGGCAATTTTTGCATCATAGGGAACACCTCTTTTTCATATATCCTTTTTGCATCATAAAGCAGCAAATCTTTAGCATTTTTAAGATAATCATACCACTATGACCGCAGTTTTTGAAGACTTTATTTAAATTGTTCTCAATAAAACCCGAATATTTCCAAAATCATATCTTAATCTCACAAAAATCAAATAAGAATCCCTGAAAAATAATAGAAAAGCAGTTAATATTACAAAGATATGCCATCAAATTATTAAAAATAGGAATATTATCCATATAAAGTCTTCCCTTTATCTATTCTAGTTTCCGGGAACTTTTGTTACAATAAATTTACAAAGAAACGAAAGAATGGGAGGAAATAAGAATGAGAAACAAAAAAGCAAAGGTTTTATGTTCAGCAGTCGCAATTTCCATAACAGCAGCGCTATTGGCAGGATGCGGCGGCAACACAGGAGAGACAAAAGAAGGAACAAAGGCAGAGACAAAGCAGGAAACAAAAGCGGCAGGTACCGATGAAGGTACAAAAGCAGCGGAGACCAAAGGGGAAGAGAGCAAGGATGCCAAAAAAGAAGGCGGCATTACCTTGACCCTCTATGGAAATGCAGGAGATACCCAGAGGCCGTTCATGCAGAATATCTTTAAACTATATGAAGAAAAGACGGGAAATAAAATTGATGTTCAGGGCATTGACACGGATAATTTTGAAAATGTGGCGCTGACAAAATTCCAGACAGGTGATATACCGGATTTATTTATGCATTTTGGCGGTTATGGACTGGATGCCTATAACCCGAAAGAAAACTTTGTGGACTTTACGGATGCAGCATGGGTTTCGGATATTCAGGATAATGTACTGCCTCAGACAAAACGTGACGGCGTTGTCTACGGACTTCCATTCTGGGAAGCCTCTCTGTCCGGAACATTCTATAATAAGAAAATATTTGAAGAGCAGGGAATTGAAGTGCCGAAGACCCAGGAAGAATTTGACCAGGCCTGCCAGAAACTCATGGATGCAGGTATTACACCTATGTACATGGCGGTAAAAGATGTCTGGCCAATGCTTTACCAGTTCGGTATGGATCCGATCTTCCAGAATGAAGATACTTTAAAGAAGATCAATTCAAATCAGATTAAATACGCAGATATACCGGAAATGACCGATATGGTGAACTGGTATAAAACATCGGCAGATAAAGGATATTTTGGGAAATCTTATAATACGGATACCTGGGATTATGCATCTGAGGTATTGGGAAATGGAGAAGCTGCAATGATGTTAGGCTGGGATACCTGGCTTTATACAGACTATGACAGTGAATCCTATACTTATAAAGCAGATGATTTTGGTATCATGCCTGCATATGTAGGATCAACGAAAGATGGAACTTTCGAAGGTCCTAACTGCAGCCTGATGCTGGCAAATAAAAACGGCAAGAATGTAGATGCAGCGATCGAATTTATTAACTTCATGGCTGATCCGGAAAATTACAATGTTGCATTTGACGGCATTGCAACAGCACCTTGTTTTAAAGGACAGACAACCATTAAAACCACACCCCAGTATGATGCGGCAGTTGACTGGGTTGCTAAAGTTGGCAGACCGTCTATTGCAAATCCGGAAATTATCGGTTTTTCACAGAATGACGGCGGAAAATGTATTCAGGAACTGCTGGTTGGAAATGTAGATGCGGCTGGATGTCTGAAAATGATGGATGATGCCCGGATTAAAGTGGCAACCGCACAGCAGGTAGAAGGATTTAAATAACGCGCTGGCTAAGGCAGAGCAAGGGAAGAGCCCGGGGTATCCGGGCCCTTGTTCTAGAGCCGCCCGGCGCAAATACGCCACTATATAGCACCCGCTGTCTGCGCCATCTGCACGTTTATAAGATGTGCCATCTGCGAATGAAGTACTGAAAGGAGCATTTATGAATACAAAGAAAATCTATCCTACTTATATGCTGATTGTACCTTTGGCTGTGTTCGGTTTGTTTTTTATACTTCCCTCTACCATCGGCTATCTATATGCATTTACCGATTGGAGTTCCTATGTCAGTGACGTAAAGTTTGTGGGAATCAAGAATTTTATTGAGGTTATCACAGAGAAAACAGTACCTACGGCATTTGTCAATACGCTGATATTTGCGGGGGCAAAAACCGTGATCGTAACGGTTTTGGGGTTTGTATTTGCACTGATATTAAACCGGAAACTAAAAACCAGAAATCTAATCCGTACCGTGTATTTTGTGCCGGCAATACTGTCTGCGCTGGTTGTAGGGTTAATATTTAATGCTTTGTTTGAAGCACGTTATGGAACGATTAATAACCTGCTTCGCAGCATCGGTCTGGAACAGTTTGCCATTCAGTGGCTGGGAAGCCGGGGACCGGCTATATTTACGATTTCCGTAGCGGAGATCTGGAGGAATCTGGGATATGCAATCGTAATCACGCTGGCAGGGCTGCAGTCTGTATCTTCTGATTACATAGAGGCGGCAAAAGTGGATGGTGCTTCGGGCTGGCAGATGTTCCGCAAGATTACCCTTCCTTTGATCATGCCGTCTGTAAATGTCAACATATTATTCAGTCTTATCTACGGTCTGAAAATGTTTGATCTGGTTTACGTTATGACCTCAGGGGGACCGGGGTACGATACGGAGACTTTTGGGACTCTGATGATGAATGAAATGGCAAGGGGACGTTATTCCCATTCGGTTGCAATCAATCTGATCTTTACGGTGATCCTTGTTATAGTAGCGGTTGCATATCAGAAATTCAGCGAAAGGTGGGAGAATGTAGAATGAGTAAGAAGACAAAACGAATTGATATACTGATTGAAATTGTGATGTGGCTTCTTAGCATCGTTGTGATTTATCCACTTTTGATGGTATTGATTACTTCTTTTAAGCCAAAAGGGGAAGCCAGTTATCTGAATATCAAATTCCCTTCTGTCTGGGCATTTGATAACTATGCGGATGTTTGGGAACAGGGAAAAATACCCCGGGCATTTTTTAACAGTATGTTCATTACCGTATTATCCGTTCTGCTGGTTCTGGTACTGGCATCGGTATTCAGTTATGTGCTGGTGAGGAGAAATACAAAAGCCTGCCGGATTATATCAAGATGTATGACTTTTGGTATTATAGCACCGTTTGCGGCACTGCCCACGATTCAGATGCTGAAATATATGGGATTGTATGGTTCCAGAATATCCATGGTCTTTGTCTACGGAGCGCTGTATCTACCGTTTTCGACCATGCTGTATTCCAGCTTTATTAAAGGAATTCCCAGGGAATTAGATGAAGCGGCTGTAATCGACGGATCAAAGGGCGGAAAGCTTTTCTGGCAGATTGTCTTTCCACTGTTAAAACCGGTCACTGCAACCACCGGAATCCTGAATTTTATGTGGGTATGGAATGATTTCCAGTACCCTATGTATCTGCTGAATTCGTCCAGTAAGTGGACGCTTCCGCTGTCTGTTTATAATTTTTACGGCCAGTACAGCCGCAGCTGGAACCTGGTGTGTGCGGATATGGTATTGGTATCCATACCGGTTGTAATTGTGTACATATTTGCTCAGAAATATATTATTGCAGGAATGACGGCAGGAGCAGTTAAGGGCTGATTCCCAAAAACAGAAAGTAAGAGGATCATGAATGATGAAGAAAATATATGATGGAACGTGGGACTCCATAAGAACCCATGAGCTGCCGGAGTGGTACCAGGATTGCAAGCTGGGGATTTTTATACACTGGGGAATTTATTCCGTGCCTGCTTACGCCCCAAGGACATGGGAACTGGGAGAAGTACCGGGAGATGAGCAGTGGTTCTGCAATAATCCCTATGCGGAGTGGTACTACAATTCCGTGAATGTAGGACAGGGACCAACCTATGAGCATCATTTGAAGACCTATGGAAAGGATTTTGCCTATGAAGATTTCCTTCCCATGTGGAAGGCTGAAAACTGGAAACCGTCCAATTGGGCAGAGCTGTTTCGGGAAGCGGGTGCAAAATATGTTGTCCTGGTCACCAAACACCATGATGGATTCTGTCTTTTCCCAAGTGCATATACCGATTACTCCTCCATTCATAAAGGCCCGGAAAGAGACATCGTGGGAGAATTGACCAGGGCGGTCAGAGAAGAAGGCCTGAAAATGGGACTTTATTATTCCGGGATAATCGACTGGAGATTTGCCCATGACCCTATTTACCGGGAAGAAGATAATTTTCATAAAGCCTGTCCTACACATGAATATGCAGACTATGCTTACAAACAGGCAATGGAATTAATAGACCGATATCATCCTTCTGTATTCTGGAATGATATCGGGTGGCCGAAACAGGGGGAAGAGATGCTGCCCCATTTATTATCCCATTATTACAATACGGTGGAAGACGGTGTGGTGAATGACCGGTTTAACGGACTCTATAAAGATTATGGAACAAAAGAATACAAATACGGAGAAGCGGTAAGAGAAGAGAAGTGGGAAATGTGCAGAGGTATGGGACTGTCATTTGGATATAATGCAAATGAAGGAGATGACCAGCTGATCAGTACGGCGGATTTAATCAGTCTGCTGGTAAGTACCGTAGCCAATAACGGGAATCTGTTGATTAATATTGGTCCAAAGGCTGACGGTACCATTCCTGCAGAACAGGAAAAGAGGCTGCGTAAGCTGGGGCAGTGGCTGAAAATAAATGGCGAAGCGATCTATGGAACTGTCTGCAGCAGGAGGCACTCCCAGGTTGTTGAAAATGGTACGGAGATTCATTATACGAAAAAAGATAGGGATCTGTATATATTGCTGGATCATTGTCCAAAGGAGCGTTTTACAGTTGCTATCCCTCATCTGAACCAGGTACCAAAATCCTTAAACAGCAGCATTTGTGTCAGTGGAAACAAAGTTGGGGACAGTATGGAACTCACCGTCTGGAACCATGGGGAAGAAGATTATACAGTAGGATTATTTGCTCCCCAGGGGGAAATATAGGTTCCGGTAATTTTAGATAAGTTTTTTCCACCCGTCTTAGAATATTGGAATTGCCCTGAATATTCTTTGATCTTATAATTAAGATTATAAAATCGAAAGAAGGGGATAAGGCTATGAAGTGGAAAAAAGTGTTGTCTGTTTTGCTGTCCGCTGCCATGATGGCGGGAACAGTATCACCGGGGCTGGATGTACGGGCTGCAGAGGATGCAGTTAGCAATGTTACAGATATCAATAGCAACATATTACAAAGCGGTACAGAAAGTGAAACCGGAAGTGCACAGGAGGAAAACCATAACGGGAACCCGGGCGGCGATGTTGAGGCAGGCAGTTACGGGAACCCGGGCAGCGATGTAGATGCCTGCGATTACAGAGATCTTGATGAAAGCGCCGGTGTAAAACGGCAGGATACCGAAGTACAGGAAGCAGGCGGCAATGCGGAAGAATCAGCCGAGAGAAATGCAGAAAAAGAAAAGGGCAAAATCGTATACTATGATTTTCAGAGCTATGATTCCACAATCATCAACGATGCTTCCGGAAACGGAAAGGCGGGTGTAGTAAGGAATTACGATGCCGGGGGATTTCGTATTATTGACATTAATATCTATGGAAAAGAGGTAAAGGCACTTTCACTTCCCGGCGGGTCTGACGGGGGATACCTGGAACTTCCGGTAGGATTGCTGGACGGGGAAGAGAGCGTCACCATCAGTACCTGGGTAAAACTCTTTACAGATACCGGTTATCAGAGAATCTGGGATCTGGGGTCCGGCACAAGCTCTTATATGTATCTGTTGTCCGATGGAGCAAACGACGGATTTAAAGGATACAGTGCAGCTATAACTACAGGCGGCTGGAGCACAGAACAGGGAGTATCCAAGGGCACCAATATTGATAAAAACAGATGGGTTCTGACTACGGTAGTCATAGATGGAACCCAGATGTCTCTATATGAAAATGGAACGCTGGTGGATACGAAGGATACCGGTATTTCATTAAAAGACTTAGGGCATAGTACTCAGAATTATATCGGATACGGACAGTTCGGAGATGATCCCACCAATGCACAGTTTGCAGAATTTGAGATCTATAACTATGCGATGACGGTATCGTAAAAGGGGATGCCGCTGCACTTACGCTGGGAGATTTAAGCGCAGTTACCGCAGATCTTTCCCTGCCGGCAGCAGGAGAAAATGGATCCGTAATAGAATGGACAAGTTCCGATCCGGCGGTGATTGCAAATGACGGAAAAGTAGTACGCCCGGCAGCAGGAGAACCGGATGCACAGATAACCCTCTCCGCAGCCATAAAGTATCAGGAGGCCAGTACCACAAAAGAATTTCAGGCAGTGGTACCTGCCCTGCTTGGTGATGAAGCCATTGTAGAACAGGATCTGGCTGACATTAAACTGGTGGATTTAGACAGTGTAGTATCCAATCTGCCGCTGCCGAAAGAAGGGAAAAACGGTTCCGTCATTACCTGGGAAAGCTCCAGACCGGAAGTGATTACCAATGACGGAAAAGTAACCCGTCCGGCGGCAGGAGAACCGGATACAGAAGTAGTTTTGACGGCTTCAGCCAGCTTTCAGACAGCTGCCGGCAGCAGAGTGTTTACGGCAACGGTTCTGGCAGAAGATGAAGATGTTACGATTACGGATTATGAACCGGTCCTTGTCACAACCGCTGCAGGGAATGTACCCTCACTTCCCGGCACTATAAAGGTAACTTACAGTAACGGCAAGACTGCAAAAGCCAAAACCGTATGGAATACACCGAATAAAGAGGATTATGCAAAGCCTGGTAGATTTGAGGTAAAGGGCAAAATACTTGGAACAAAACAGGTAATCAAAGCAGAAGTTACCGTAGTAGAACAGGATGATTCAGACATTGCACTTCAGGCAGAAGCATTTGATCTGAATGACATCACCCTGGATGGAAATTCTATTCTGACCCAGAATAGGAGCAGAACTTTGGAGTACCTGAAGCTTCTGGATAATGACAGAATGCTTTACAACTTCCGCAAAACTTTTGGCGCGGATACCAAAGGAGCTACGCCCCTGGGTGGATGGGATGAGCCTACCGGACTGCTGAGAGGACATTCTACCGGTCATTATCTGTCTGCTTTATCACTGGCATATGCATCCACAAAGGATACGCAGATAAAAGATAAGCTGGATGAAATGATTCATGAGCTGCGCAGCCTGCAAACACTGTCCAAAGGAGATCCGGCTGCATTTGTGACAAAGGGAACGGATCAGAAAGTATGGAATACAAATCCAGAGGAATGGGGTGAGGGATTTATCAGTGCTTATTCACCTGATCAGTTTGCCCTGCTGGAGCAGTATACGCCATATGCAACGATATGGGCACCTTACTATACACTGCATAAGATTATCGCAGGATTTCTGGATGCTTACACATATGCAGGAAATGAGGAAGCTTTAGATGCGGCGAAAGCACTTGGAAAATGGGTGTATCAGCGCCTCAGTGCCTGCTCCCAGGAACAGCTTACCAAGATGTGGGATATGTACATCGCAGGTGAGCTTGGCGGATTTAATGAGTCTATGGCAAAATTATATGAACTGACCGGCGACGAAGACTATTTAAAGGGCGCTAAACTGTTTGACAACACCAAGTTCTTTGACAATTTAAGCAAAAATGTAGACGATATCCAGGGACGCCATGCCAACCAGCATATACCACAGATTATTGGTGCGATGGAAGTTTATCAGGCAACCGTTCAGGCGGGAAAAGAAGAACCGTATTATTTCAATGTGGCAAGCAACTTCTGGGATATGGTTACTTCCAGATATGCCTATTCCATAGGCGGTGTCGGCACCGGAGAAAACTTCAAAGAACCTTATAAACAGGCAGAGTATATTAACGGAGACCGGAACTGTGAGACCTGTGCCGCTTATAATATGCTGAAACTGACAAAAATGCTTTACCAGTATGATGCAGATAATGCCAAATACATGGATTATTATGAAAGAACGCTGTATAACCAGATTATCGCATCCCAGAACCCAAATGTAACGGATAACATGCATAATGGAACTACCTATATGCTTCCAATCGGACCGGGTGTGCGCAAGGATTACGGCGGGGATTATGATTCCTTTACCTGCTGTCATGGTACCGGCATGGAAAACCATGTTAAATATCAGGAAGCTGCCTACTACCAGGATGATACCACGATGTATGTAAATCTGTATCTTCCATCCAGTGTAACCTGGGAAGAAAAAGGGGTTAAAGTAACCCAGGATACCCAGTTCCCTTCAGAGGTTACCACCCTGACTGTTTCTGAGGAAGAGGGTCAGACAGCATCTGCATTTGATATGAAACTGAGAGTACCATACTGGGCAGAACAGGGATTTGAAGTTACCGTAAATGGAAAGAAGCAGATCGAACAGGCTGAACCAAGCTCCTACGTAACGCTAAATGGTATTCAGGCAGGAGATGTAATCGAAATCCGCACTCCATATGGTTATCATCTGGACAAAACTCCGGATCAGTTAAGCGGTGCAGATGTAGCAAGCCTCATGTACGGACCATTTGTTATGGTTGCAAAATCAGATTCCACAAAGTGGAAGACACTTGTATTGTCTAATGTACTGGAGCGTTCCATTAAAAAAGTAGAAGGGGAAAAGGTTCTTACCCTTGAAACCAACGGACTGACTTTCCGTCCCATGTATGATGCATCCAATTACGCTTACCATACTTATTTTAAAATCATGTCTGGGGAAGGCAGCGGCGCTTATTATGAAGTGACGGTCAACAATTCCACACCGGACAGGGGAAGCTTTGAAGTGAGTTCCGAGCTGGTAAAAGAAGGCGGTGACCTGATTATTACAGCAAAGCCAAAGGAAGGTTATAAAGTAAAGAAACTGACCGTTGACGGTCAGCAGGTAACAATGGGAACAGACAATACCTATACTGTAAAAAATGTACAGAAGAATACGGAAATCACAGGGTCCTTTGCCCTGATCAATCCTCCGGCTCAGGATAACACCGCCGTAGAACAGACGGCAACCGTCAGTGCTCATTTTACTGCAGGATGGGAAAAACTAAACGGCATCAAAGACCAGAAATTTAATCCTTCCGTATCCAACGGGGGAATGGGAAAAGGCTGGGGAAACTGGCCGCAGTCCAAAGGAGCACAGTGCTGGGTAGAGTACGAGTGGGATGCTCCGGTAACCATAAACGGAAGCGATATCTTCTGGTATGATGACGGCGGAGATACCAGAATGCCAGGAGAAATCAAGTTCCAGTACGAAGATGAAAACGGCAGTGTTCAGGAGGCTGTTCTGACTTCCAATCCGGAAGATGGAAAGAATATTGACCAGTATAATGCCTTTACCTTTACAACCTTTACCACCACCAGATTACGTCTTTTGATGACCGTAGCCGACAATGCAGCTGCCATCGGTATCTATCGCTGGGTGGTGACCTATGAAGATCAGGATAAACCGGCAGTAGATACTGCTAAGTTGTCAGAAGCAATTGCAAAAGCGGAAGCAATGGATATCAAAGCGTATACAGACGCATCCGCAGCAGAATTAAAACGGGTGATTGAAGAAGTGAAAGGGCTTTTATCAAAAGAAGATATCACCGAAGCTCAAGTGGAAGAAGGCTGTAAGAAGCTTGCAGATGCAGTGAAAGGACTGGTATTAAAACCTGTCGTGAATACCTCCGCGCTGTCAGCAGCCATTGCAAAGGCGGAAAAAATAGATACTAAAGCATATACAGATGCATCCGTATCAGAATTAAAGAAAGTGATCAGTGAGGTAAAAGTGCTGTTATCAAAGGCCGATATTACCCAGGCACAAGTAGATGAAGGCTGTAAGAAGCTGGAAAATGCAATAAACAAACTGGTGCTCAAACCGGTTGTGAAACCGGTAGATAAGAGCAGGCTTTCTTCATTGGCTCAGACCTGCGGCAAAGAAAAACAGGATCTTTACACTAAAGCCAGCTGGGATACGTTTACACAGGCATTAAACAGTGCCAGAACAATTCTGGGAAAAGCAAATGTTTCACAGCAGGAAGTAGATCATGCGTACAGCACACTTACTTCATCCAGAGATAAACTTGTGAAGATAAAAGTAGTATCCACAAAGAAAATTACCATCGGGAAGAAAAGATGAAATTATCTGCTTCCGGATATACCTTCAGCCTGAAAAAAGGCAAGGGCATCGTAACGGTGAATGGAAAAGGACAGGTACAGGGCAAAAAGACGGGAAAAGCCGTAGTCCAGGCTGTCAGCAAAAGCGGTAAAATGAAAGTATGGAACATCACCGTTAAGAAGGCGCCTTCCAAGATCGTAAAACTGAATAAAAACAGCGTTACTTTAAAGAAAGGGAAAAAGTTTACGGTCACAGCAAAACTTCCAAAGAATACAGCCAGCTATGGGTTTACTTACAAGAGTACCAATAAAAAGATAGCAACCGTTAATTCTTCGGGCGTAATCAAAGCCAAAAGAAAAGGCACTTGTAAGATCCGGGTGTATACCTTTAATGGAAAGAAAAAAGAAATCCAGGTAACAGTAAAATAACCGGATGCAACGGAACAGTTTTCAATCATAATACAGGTCAGGAAGAGAAAATATCTCATCCTGGCCTGTATTATCCGTGCATGAAATTTGATTTTGTAGTACAATCAGAAGAAAAATGGTAATCATGGGGGGAATTCATATTAAAAAGAGAAGATTTTTAGCGGGCTGTGTAATTTTACTCTTCCTGGCTGTTTTGTGGGATTCCACTGGGGTACAGGCGAAAGAAAGGGAGAGGAAAGGCCAGATTCTGTATTACAATTTTAAGGATTCAAAATCCGCAGTAGTGGAGGACGTATCCGGTGGGGGAAATGACGGACTGATCAGAAATTACGGGGATGACGGCGTTGGGATCAGCACAGAAGTGATCAATTCCATACAGGTCAATGCCCTGGATCTGCCGGGAGGAACTACGGGTGCCTATCTGGAACTGCCTTCGGATATTCTGGAAGGGGAAACAGAGATAACCGTCAGCACCTGGGTAAATCTGCGGTCTTCTGCATACTATCAGAGGATCTGGGATTTTGGGAATAATCAAAGTTCATATCTGTATTTACTATCGAATGGAAATAACAGTGGTTTTAAGGGCTATGCCACAGCCATTACAAACCAGGGATGGACCAGGGAATGTGGTGTAGAAAAAGGCAGCGATTTCCCACGGAATACCTGGGTGTTTACTACCGTGACAATAAAGGATAACCGGATTACCCTCTATGAAGACGGAGCGGTAATCGGAGAAGCCGTAAGCCAGGCAGGTCTGTTGGATCTGGGAGGTACCAGGCATAATTATTTCGGGAAGGGACAATTTAAGGATGAGCATTTGAATGGATTGCTTGCGGAAATTGCCATCTATAACTATGCCATGGAAGAGAATCAGGTGAAAGCACTGTTTGAAAGGGGATTGGAGGATCAGGCGGTTCCACCGGAGAATTGTGAAGATACAGACCGTCTGTTATACAGTTACCGCCAGAACTATGAAGTGGATACCAAAGGAGCCGCACCCCTCACCGGCTGGGAAAATCCGGCTGGTCTGTTAAGAGGCATGGCGGCTGGAGAATGGCTGACCAATCTGTCACAGCGCTATCAGGAAAGCAGGGAAGAACCTCTTTTGGAAAAAGCGTCCTATATGGTCCGGGAACTTCGAAGCCTGCAGCTTTTGTCAGAAGGAATGGGATGGGGAAGGGGATATCTGGGGGCAGACAGTCCGGAGCAGTTCACCTTGTTAGAGAACGGCGGTTCATACCCGGATACGGGAGCTCCCTATGCAGTCTGCGGCAGCCTGCTAAACGGTCTTTTGGATACCTATGAGGCATTTGACATTCAGGAAGCACTTGATACGGCAGAATCTCTTGGAAAGTGGATCACAGAGCGCAGCAGCATTTACACACAAGAACAGAAAAAAGCAATGTGGAGCCAGGATGTAAGCGGTGATACACGGGCATTGGGCGGTGGGCTGGCGAGGCTTGCCCGGATCAAAAAAGAGGATGGTTTTCTAAAAAGTGCCTGGAATTTCGTACATATGGAATGGTATACGGCTATGAAAGAGGGCAGAGACCGGATGAATCTGCTGTCTGTCCAGGCAGCGGTTTCACAGGCGGAAACGCTGCTGGAAATATCACGTACAGATCCTGCAGCGGCAGATGCGGCGAAAGGGGCGGTAAATTTCTGGAATATGGCGGTTATGAAATATTCTTCTGCTGCCGGTATGACAGGTGTTGACGGAAAGTTTCGAAATGAGGAGCAGAAAATAGAAAACACTGTCCTGGAGAGAGAGAAGAATAAACGGATTTGCCGCCGTATGCTGGAATTGACCTGGAAACTCCACCAGATTCAGCCCGACAATCCGGACTATATGGAATACTACGAAAATCTCCTGTGCAACCAGCTCCTTGAAGATGAGGATTACAAAGACCTGGATCTAATGCGGATCTTTGAAGTAAAGGACTATACCGTTACGGTGAACCTGTATCAAACAGGAGAGAAAAAACTCTCCCAGCAGGGATTGAACATGAGCATGAAAGCAGACATCTATAGCGAAGAAGCAGTCCTGAAGGTTTGGAGCCTGGATGGAAAAAAGGATACAGCCCTTCAGATCAGATTCAGAGTCCCTTCCTGGTGCGGTGAAAACATGCAGATACTGGTAAATGGTAAGCAAAGAAAGACGGTAAAAGAGCAGAGTTTTCTGGTAATTACGGATATATCCGCAGGGGATGAAATACGCCTGTATTTACCCTTTTCCTGTTATCTGAAGCAAGGGAATAGTGAGGGAGCGGCAGCGGTGATGTACGGACCATTTGTTATGGTGAGCGAAACTGATATTTTTAAGGATACGCTGATCCTCACAAAAAAAGTTACCGATATGGCAGAGCGGTCCGCCAGCTGTATGCCCGCCCTTACCATAAACGATGTTCAGTTTATACCCTATGCGGCATCAGCTTATTCAGACCGGAAAATCTATTATCAAATCCTTTACACGGAGAACCCTGCTGTCAAATGGTATAAAGTCAGGATGGAAGAAGATTCTGTCAGAGGAGGAAGCATCCGGGCGGACAAAGAGCTGGTGTTTGAAAATGAGCAGGTAACCATATACACAAATCCCAAAGAAGGATATGTACTTGAAAAACTCATGGTAAATGCAAAAGAAGTAAAAGCTGGCGAAGTCGGAAGTTATCAGATCGATAAAGTGACGGAGGATCTGACGGTTTCTGCCACCTTTACAGAAAAAAATCCTCTGACAGTAAAAAGCGGCAGCCTGGAACAGAATGCACAGCTGAGCGCTCATTATACCGCTTCCTGGGAGAACCTAAACGGCGTTAAGGATCCCGGCTTCCATCCGGCATCTTCTAATGAAGGAATGGGAAAGGGCTGGGGGAACTGGCAGCAGCAAGCCGGTTCTTCCTGCTGGATTGCTTATAATTGGATAGAACCCGTTACCATAGGAGCCTGCGAAATATACTGGTATGATGATGCGGATGATACCGGGGCGCCCTCTGATTTCCAGGTAGAATATCTGGATGGAAAAGGAGAATGGTGCAGGGCTGTCATGAAGACGGATGCAGGAAAGCTGCTGAAAAAGGACCAGTACAATGGTTTTTCTCTGGAAACCGTAACGACAAAAGGACTGCGGCTGGTGATGACGGTAGCAGAGGATAAGCGGGCAATTGGGATTTACCGCTGGAAAGTGAGTGAGCACGATACGAAATGAAAAAATGGAGAATCAGGTCCTGGTTTTATAATCGAAAAATCTGGCAGAAACTGATGATTACCTTTGTGCTTGCGGTGTTGCTGCCGATCAGTATTTCCTGGTATTTCATGATGAACATGAACCAAAAGCAGATGGAGAATAAGATTCGGGAATTAATGGCGAGCCAGCTGGTACAGATTTCAGAAAGGGTAGACCTGACCCTGGAAATCTATATGAACCTGGTTTACCA